>DATAEV010000002.1:0-5750 GCA_036257875.1 Actinomycetota bacterium
ATCGGCCGGCTATCAGCTGACAGCGCCGATCCAACGGAGCGTCGCCGTCTGGGACGGCGGCGTCATCTACATCGCGGGCGGACTCGACGCCGCGGATACCACCGTCGGCGGCGTCTTCTCGATGGACCCGACCTCCGGACGCCTGACGCCGCTCGGCTCGCTGGCGCGACCGGTGCACGACGCGGCAGCAGCGATGATCGGCGGCAAGCTCTACGTCTTCGCCGGCGGCACGGGAACCGGCAGCGACATCGTCCAGGCCTTCGATCCGGCGACCGGAACGGGCTCGGTCGTCGGCCACCTGCCGGTCGCCCTTTCGGATCTGGCTGCGGCACAGATCGGCGGCGTTACCTATCTGGTCGGCGGGTACGACGGCACCCAGCCGCGTTCCGAGATCTACGCGACCGCGGACGGGACGACGTTCTCGACGGTCGGACATCTCCCCGTCGGCCTGCGCTACCCGGCGGTGACCCAGGTCGGCGGACGGCTCGTGATCGCCGGCGGGCTCGCATCGAGCGGCCCCGTCAACCACGTCTACACGTTCGACCCGAGCTCGGGTGCGACCACGTTGACGGCTCGTCTCCCCGCCCCCGTGGCCCATGCGGCCGCGTTCACCCTCGGCGGGAGGATCTACGTCGTCGGCGGGCGGAACGCGTCGGACGCGGCGCTCGCGCGGGCGAGCGAGATCGACCCCACGACCTGGCACGTCGAGGCGGAGCCACCGCTCGGCCAGCCCGTCGCCGACGCCGCCGTCGCTGCCGGCCGCCGCATCTTGCTGATCGGCGGTTGGAACACCTCCACGTCGAGCAAGGTGCTCCGAGCCTCGCTGCGCGCCGAGACCGCGCCAGCCGCGTCGAACGGGAACGGCGGTTCGGGCTCGTCCAAGGGCGAGGGCGGCAACGTCTACGCCGCGATCGCGAAGAAGCGGTTGCGTCCTTCCGTGGCGAACGACCCCTCGTTCGTCTACGTGCCGAACGGCCTGCCGGGGACGGTCGAGGTGATCGACCCGAAGACGTTCCGGATCGTGCGCACGATCGATCTGGGCTACCGGTCGTTCCCCGAGCACGTCACGCCGTCGTGGGATATGCGCTGGCTCTACGTGGACGTCGACGGGACGAACGAGCTGGCGGTGATCGATCCGCGCACGGGAAAGCTGACCCGGATCATCCACGGCGTCGAGCACCCGTACAACCTCTACTTCACCCCCGACGGTTCGAAGGCGATCGACGTGGCGGAGTACTACGACCGGATCGACTTCATGGATCCGCACACGTGGAAGCTGATCAAGCCGCTGACGTTGCCGTGCAACGGTCCGGATCACCTGGACTTCTCGGCGGACGGCTCGTACCTGTTGATCGGTTGCGAGTTCGACGGGACGGTCGTCAAGGTCGCCCTCAAGACGATGTCGGTCGTGGGAACGATCCACGTCGGCGGCCTGCCCGTCGACGTCAAGCTCTCGCCGAACGGCAAAGTCTTCTTCGTCGCGAACCAAGGGCTCGGCGGCGTCTCGGTCGTGGACCCCGTGACGATGAAGCTCCGTGGCTTCATCCCGACGGGCACCGGCGCCCACGGGATGGCCATCAGCCGCGACACGACGAGGCTCTACGTCACGAACCGGCTCGCGGGGACGATCTCGGTGATCGACTTCTCCACCCGAAAGGTCGTGCACACGTGGAACGTCGGCGGGAGCCCGGACATGGTGCAGGTCACTCCGAACGGATCGCAGATCTGGGTCTCGAACCGCTACGGCACGACGGTCGAGGCGATCTCCACGAAGGATGGACACGTGATCCGGCGGATCGAGGTCGGCGGGGATCCGCACGGGCTCGCGTACTTCCCGCAGCCCGGTCGGTTCAGCCTCGGGCACAACGGCGTCTATCGCTGACGCGTAATCCCCCGACAAGACCGGCGGATGGGCCGGTCTGGGGATGGTTCCGGCCGCGGCCTCGGGGATAGGGTTGCGTCGTCGGAGCGAACGACCTCCCACCTCCTGACGATCCCCCTCGTTCCTTCCCCTCGTGGCTAGCGCACGCACGCGAAAGGGAACGACGATGGAAGACGTCGCGCGGGTGATCCTCGCGATCGGGTCGCAAGAGGTCGCCGAGGAGGTGCTCCACCTTCTCGATCGCAGCGGTCGCGCACGTGTCGTCGCGACCGCCGCGGACGACCGTCAGCTCGCCGAAGCCGTTCGGCAGCTCGAGCCGGACGCCGTGGTCGCCGAACCGGCGATCGCGGCGGCCGGCGTGGGGAGCGCGGCGCTCCTCGCGCTCACGACCCGCGAGTCGATCGCGGCGCTTCGCGCCGCGATCGGCGCCGGCGCGCAGGGGTTCTATGTGTGGCCCCAGGAGCGCCAGGCGCTCCTGGGGCAGGTGCTCGCGCTCGCCGCCGCGCGCCGCGTGCCCGAGCGCCGCGCCACCGTCGTGGCCGTGCACGCGGCGCGCGGCGGCTCCGGCTGCACCTTCGTTGCCACCCATCTGGCGCAGGCACTCGCGAGACGCGGCCCTTCCTGTCTGCTGCTCGAATGCGATCCGACGTTCGCCGATCTCACCCAGGTGCTCGGGTTCGCCGAACAGGACGTCCGGACGATGGCGGACCTGATCCCGGTGGGGGACGAGCTCACGGTCGAGCATCTCGATGGGATCAGAGTGCATCACGACGCAGGGTTCGACGTCGTGCTCGGCTGCGAGGCGTCGATGGTGGACGCCGTGGAGGAGGGCATCCTGCGGACCGCCGTCGGGCTGGCCGCCGCGTCGGCCGAGGTCGTCGTCGCGCACCTGCCTCGTCACCTCTCGGGGTTCACACGGTGGTGCCTGGAGCAAAGCGACCGCGTCATCGAGGTCGTGTCCCTCGACGTTCTGTCGTTCCGTGATGCGTCACGCGCGATCGAGATCCTCGCCCCGCTCGGCATCGACGACCGCTTCGGGCTCGTCGTCAACCGCGCCGCTCGGAGCGAGATCACCCCGGGCGACGTCCGTCGAGTGTTCGAACGTGATGCGCTGGTCGTCCTCCCCTTCGATGGCGCGGTCGGTCGCCTCCAGGACCACGGGCGACTCGCGCCTCCCCGCGGGCGGATCGGCCGTGCGTTCGATCGGCTCGCGAAGAGCGTCCTCGAAGGACCCGCCGACGTCGCTGAGGTCGCCTCGTGAGCCGGGACGCGTTGACGGTGGTCCGTCGCGAGCTCCGCGACCAGCTCCGGCAACGGGTCGACGCGCGCGGACTCGCCGCCGCGCCGCCGACCGAGCGACGGTTGCGCGTCCGCGAGGAAGCGATGGCCGTGTTGCGCGAGCGCGGCGCCATCCTGCCGGCCAGCGATCTCGCGCGGGTGGTGAACCAAGTTTCCGATGACGTCGTCGGGTTCGGACCGATCGAGTTCCTCTTGAAGGATCCGTCGGTGACCGAGGTCATGGTCAACGGGCCGGACGACGTGTTCGTGGAGCGGGAGGGGCGGCTCGAGAGGGTGCCGGACCGGTTATTCGAGGGGGAGGAGCCGGTCCTGCACCTGATCGAGCGTATCGTCGGGCCACTGGGTCTTCGGGTCGACCAGGCGTCACCTTGGGTGGACGCGCGACTTCCGGATGGCTCCAGGGTCCATGCGATCGTTCCGCCTCTCTCGCTCCGCGGTCCCGTCCTGACGATCCGCAGGTTCTCCCAGGTAGCGATCGAAGCGCGGGATCTCCTGACCGCCTGCAGCATCGGCCCCAGGGCGCTCCGGTTCCTCGCGGCCTGCGTCCGGGGTCGCGCCAACATCGTGATCAGCGGCGGTGCGGGGAGCGGCAAGACCACACTCCTCGGCGTGTTGTCGGGTTTCATCCCCGACGAGGAGCGTTTGATCACGATCGAAGACGCCGCCGAGCTCCGGCTCGCGAAGCCGCACGTGGTCTCGTTGGAGGCCCGTCCGGCGAACGTGGAGGGACGCGGGGAGATCACCGTCCGCCACCTCGTCCGGAACGCACTTCGCATGCGGCCGGACCGGATCATCGTCGGTGAGGTTCGCGGCGGTGAGGCGCTCGACATGCTCCAAGCGATGAACACGGGACACGAGGGCAGCCTCAGCACCGCGCACGCGAACTCGACCCGCCATCTCCTGTGGCGCCTGGAGACGATGGCGATGATGTCGGACGTCGATCTGCCGGCCGCGCACATCCGTTCGCAGGTTGCGGCGGCGATCGACGTCATCGTCCAGCTCGCTCGTCTCCGTGACGGGCGGCGCGTCATCTGGGAAGTAGCGGTCGTCGAAGGGACGCGCCGGGGGGAGCCGGTGGTCGAGCCCGTCTTCCGGTTCCGTCCTCGCGACGGGGGCGCCGGACGGTTCAGCGCGAGCGGGATGATCCCGGCGCTCCTGGACGTCCTGCGCCAGCGCGGCGAGGACCTGGGAGAGGAGCTGTTCGCCGTCGGAGAGGACATCGGTTGAGTGCGCTGGCGGTCGCGCTCCTCGGTCTCGCGGCCCTCTGCTCCGATCGGGCCGCGCGTTCTGCGGGGCGGCGTCAGATCGTGCGGGATGCCCAGGGCAGGACCGAGCGTCGCGAGCGCCCTCCTCGGGTCCACATCGAGGCGCGAGCGGTCCTCCTGGCCCTCGCGGTCGGGTGCGCCGGACTGATGGTCGCGGGGCCGCTCGGCGGGCTCATCGGATCGGCCGGGGCGCTCGCAGCCCGTCGGATCCGCCGCCGTCCAGGTCGCAAGCGCCTCGCGGATCGCAGGGACGAACAGCTCGCCGATGCGATCGGGTCGCTGACCGCGGCCGTTCGTTCCGGTATGTCCGTACCGCAGGCGATCACCTACGCGATGGGCGAAGCCGGATCTCCCGTCCGCGCCGAACTGGGCCACGTCGTCGCGGACATCGAGGTCGGCGTGCCGCTCGGGGAAGCGATCGACGCATGGGCAGAGCGGAGCATGAGCCGCGACGTGCAGCTCGTGGCGGGCGCTTTGGATCTGCACCGTCGGAGCGGAGGCGATCTCCCCTCGGTCCTGGATCAGGTGGCCGCCACGATCCGAGAGCGTGTTGCCGTCGGCCGGGAGGTGCGCTCGTTGACCGCCCAGGCCCGTCTCTCTGGATGGATCCTCGGCGTCCTGCCGATCGGTTTCTTCGCCTTCCTCTGGTTGACGTCACGACGAGACATCGAGGGCGCGCTCAGCACACCTGCCGGTCTCGCGTCTGTGTTCATGGGACTCGGGCTGGAGCTCGGAGCGTTCTTCTGGATCCGCTCGTTGCTGGAGGTGACGTGACGTGCGGGTCCTCGCCGGTGTCCTCGCGGCCGCAGCCGTGTTGTCGGCGTTCGGGGCGTTCCTCCCGAGGCACATCGCGATCGCAGCGGAGCCCGCCGACCGGGACCATCGTCGTTCCCGTTCGGGGCGTCGCGCGGGCCGACGTCGAGCGCGGCAGGTCGAGGGCGAGGTCCCGCAGCTCCTCGATCTGCTCGCCGCTGGCTCCACAGCCGGGTTGTCGGCGGAGCTTTCGGTGCGGAGGGCGGCCGAAGCGCTGCGTGGCCCGCTCGGTGAGGACCTGCGCGGGGTGGCGCATCTCGCGGATCTCGGCGCCCGCTGGCGAGACGAGCTCGATGCCTACGCCATCGCGACCGGATCGGTCGACCTCATGCGGACCATGGCGGTCCTGCAGCGGACCGAGCGTCTGGGCGCCTCGCTCGCCGACGCCACTCGCGAACTCGCAGCGACCGTTCGCCAAGCGCGACGGGCGGCCACGTTGGAGCGCGCTCGGACCGCGCCCGTCAAGATGCTGTTCCCACTCGTCTTCCTGA
>DATAEV010000067.1:0-4360 GCA_036257875.1 Actinomycetota bacterium
TTCGGCCCGGTTCGCCCCTCGCTCGCGGAGCTCTTCCGCGAGGTGGTCGCGGAGTGAGCTCGGAGGCCACCGACCGCGGCACCTGGCGACTCGTGGCCCGTCGCGACTTCTGGGTGAGGATCCGCGAGCGGAGCTTCTTGATCTCCACGTTGATCAACATCGCCGTGATCTCGATCCTGGTGCTCGCCCGCGCGTCCAGCGCGGTCGGCGCGGGGCCGTCGTTCGACCTCGGGTACGTGGGCCCCTCGTCCATCGCCACGGGCGCGGCGCAGCTCGGGCACGACGCACAGCCACCGATCCCGATCGAGGTTCATGCCTTCGCCGACCAGGCGACCGCCGACGCAGCCCTGCGGGACGGCTCGGTCGATGCCGTCGTCGCCGGCAACCAGCTGATCGGCTTCACCGGCATCCCCGACGTGCTCTCGAGTCTGGTGGAGGCATCCGCGAGGAACGCCGCGGTGACGGCGCTGCTGGACGAGCACCAGGTCCCGCAGACCGAACGCGATGCGGCGAACGATCCGACGCCCCTGGTGCTCGCCGTCCTGCAGCCGGCTCCGCCCCACCGCAGCGAGAACGCCGCCGTCGCCTTCGTCGGTGTGCTCCTGCTCTACGGGCAGCTCTTCGGGTACGGGATCTGGGTGGCGAGCGGCGTGATCGAGGAGAAGGCCTCGCGGGTGGTCGAGATGCTGCTCTCCGCGATCCACCCGAAACAGCTCCTGCTTGGGAAGATCGTCGGCATCGGCACGCTCGGCCTGGCACAGCTGATCGTGATCTCGTCGTTCGCGATCGGACTCGCGTTCGCGACGAACGCGATCGACGTGTCGTCGAGCGCGTTCGGCGCGGCCGGGCTCGTGATCGGATGGTTCATCCTCGGTTTCGCGTTCTACGCGACGTTGTTCGCGGCGGCCGGATCGCTCGTGACACGGATGGAGGAGCTGCAGAACGTGATCGTCCCGATCAACCTGACGATCCTCGTCTCGTTCTTCATCTCGATCGGGGCGCTGCAGGATCCGAACGGGCGGTTACAGGTGATCGCGTCGATCCTGCCGACCTCCTCCGCGCTCGCGATGCCGGTGCGGATCGTCTTGGGCGCGGCTCCGGGATGGCAGATCGTGGTGTCGCTGATCGTCCTCGTCGGCTCGACGGTGCTCCTGGTGCCGTTCGCCGCCCGTCTGTATTCGGGGGCGGTCCTGCGGACCCGCGGGCGTGTGCGGATCCGGGAAGCCTGGCGTTCGGCCGAGTGATCAGGAGGTGCCGAAGGCGCGGCGGAACGAGGGCAGCGGCAGCTGCCCGACCGCCAGCACACGATCGTGGAAGTCTCGGAGCGAGAAGGCGGCACCCTCCCGCTCCCGCGTGGCGTCGCGTGCCTTCTCGATCTCGATCATCCCGACCATGTAGCAGAGCGCTTGTCCTGGCATCCCGATGTAGCGGTCGACCTCGATCACGGCGTCGGTGTGGGTCTGGCCGGCCTCCTCGAGCTTCGCGATGGACGCCTCGCGGGTCCACCCCAACATGTGGATCCCCGTGTCCGTGATCAACCGAGCGGCGCGGTGCGCCTGGTTGTCGAGCATGCCGAGCCGCTCCCATCCGTCCAGATAGAGGCCCATCTCGTCGGCGAGCCGCTCGGAATAGAGGCCCCAGCCCTCGCAGTACGCGCTCCCGGCGAACGCGCCGCCGAACCGGCGGAGCGCCGAGCGTCCGGGCGTCTCCTGTTCGAGCGCGATCTGGAAGTGGTGGCCGGGGTTGGCCTCGTGGTAGGTGACCGACGCGACGTGATGCATCGCGCGATCCGGGAGGTCGTACGCGTTGATGTAGTAGATCCCGGGACGCGAGCGATCTTCCGTCGGCGGGTTGTAGAACGCGAACGGCTCGTCGGCCTCACGGAACTCCTCGACCCGGCGGACCTGGCAGTTGGCGCTCGGGAGCCGTCCGAAGAAGGAGGGAGCGATCTCCCAGCTGCGCCGGACCTGATCCTCTGCCATCGCGACCAGGGCCTCGGGGCTGGGCAGCGTGTTCTCCCCGCGCGCGGTTCGGTCGGCGATCGCCTCGGCCGGCGTGGCGAACCCGAGCTCCGCAGCCACGACGTCCCGCTCCGTCTGGATCTGCTCGAACCGCTCCACCCCGAGCTCGTGCACGGTCTTCGGATCGAGATCGAGGCTGGTCCAGCCGAGGACCTCGGCCGTGTACATGCCCTCACCGCCCGGGAGCGCGGACATGCCGATCGTCCGGGTGGACGCGGGGAGGTACTCATCGCGGACGACGTCGCGGAACCGCGCGTGGGCGGGATACAGGACGTCGCGCACGGTGGCAGCGATCCGCTCCTTGACCGCCGGGTCGTCGCCCAGCGGGAGCATCGCCGGCGAATCGTCCGGTGCCAGCGCGAGGATCCGATCGAGCTGCGCGAGCGCGCGCTCGGCGACGATCCGGGGCGTGACGACGCCCGTCGCGACCGCCTCGCGCGCGATCTCGATCGCGGTGTCCAGCATCTCGGGGAACGCACGGAGCCGGGCCTCGTAGCGATCGACGCGCTCGGGCGTGTCGGCGCGCTGGAGGGAGGCGACCTGCGCGAGCAGCGTGCCGGCCCCGTGCATGTGGTTCACGACCTCGAAGCGGTCGATCCGCTGCTCGATCCGAGCGAGCGAGCGCTCACAGATCGCCCGCATCACGTCGACGTCGGCACGGTCCGCGTCATCGAGCGTCTCCAGGTCGAAAGCCGCGAGCGTCGTCAGTGCCTCGCGAGAGGCCTCTTCCTCCTCGGCGCGGCCGGCCGCTCCGATGTCGGGGAGTCGGTCGTCGAAGCGCTCGTCCCCGATGAAGGTCCCCATCAGCGGGTCGCGCTCGAGGAGCCCTTCCCAATAGCGATCCACGAGGTCTCGGACCGGTTCGCTGGCCATCACGGACGTCCCCTCTCGCGCTTCACAAGAGGCCCAGGGTACCCGCGCCGTCGACCTGGATGGCGGCGCCCGAGAGGAATCCGACGGGGCCCGAGCACAGGAACGCGGCTACCCGTCCGAAATCTGCGGGATCGCCGAGACGTCCCTCGTGCCGGAGCTCGGCGACGCGATCCGTGGCATGGAGGCCCGGGCACAGGACGTTCAGCGTGATCCCATCGGCGATCAGATCTTGAGCCGCGGTCTTCGCCCACGCCCACAGGCCCGTGCGCGCGGCGTTCGAGTACGCGAGGTCGGGGATCGGCTGCTTGATCGCCTGCGACGCGATGAGCACGATCCGGCCCCAGCCTGCCGAGCGGAGATGGGGGAGCGAGGCCCGGACGAGCCTGATCGACGCGAGCATGTTCGCGTTCACGGCGTCGATCATGCCGTCGTCGGTGACCTCCAGCGCGCGAGCGCGGGGCGGGCCGCCGGCGTTGGCGACGACGATGTCGAGGCGTCCGAACCGTTCCACGGTGGCATCGACGAGCCGCCGCGGCGCGTCGGGCTCGGTGACGTCGGCGGGCAGCGCGAGGATCTGGCCCGGGAGCTCGTTCGCGGTCGCGGCGAGCCGCTCGGGGTCCCGGGCGCAGATCGCGACGCGGCATCCCTCGGCCGCGAGCGCGGCCGCCGCCCCGCGTCCGAGACCCTTCGAGGCGGCGGTGACGAGCGCAACCTTGCCGTCGATCCCGAGGTCCATGGTGGCCGATGCTACCCGTGGGGGGCTACGCTCGGGCCCGCCGTCGACCGAGCCTCGACCGGAAAGGGCATGGCGCGTGCACAGGCGCAGCGTGGTGGTTCTCCTCGCGTCGCTGGCGCTGGTGGGCGGGTGCACCCGCGCGAGGACCTTGGACGCCCAGCAGCTCGACCAGATGATCGCGAGCGACATGAAGGACAACCTCGACATGCACGGCTTCACGGTGTCGTGTCCCGACGACGTGCCGGCGGAAGCGGGGCGGACGTTCGGATGCGACGCCAGGAACCCCGAGGGCACGACGGTGGCGATCGAAGTCGCCCAGACCGACGACAAGGGCAACGTGACCTATAAGGTCGTTGGCGCCGGATAGGAGCGACGGATGCTGCTGGAGGGGAAGAAACTGCTGATCACCGGCGTGCTCACGCCGCAGTCGATCGCCTTCGCCGCCGCGAAGGCCGCTCAGGAGCAGGGTGCGGAGATCGTCCTGACGAACTTCGGACGTACCGTCAGCCTCACCCAGAAGACGGCCAAGCGGCTCCCCACGACCCCGGACGTCCTGGAGATGGACGCGAACTCCGACGAGCAGATCGCCGCCGTGTGTGCAGAGCTCCAACGGCGGTGGGGACGGCTCGATGGTTTCCTCCACGCGATCGCCTTCGCCCCCCAAGATGCGTTGGGGGGCAATTTCCTCAATACGCCTTGGGACAGCGTCGCCATCGCCGTGCAGACCAGC
>DATAEV010000094.1:0-9550 GCA_036257875.1 Actinomycetota bacterium
CGTCGGCGGCCTGGATCTGCTTCCTGCTCCAGGTATCACCGCCGTCGGCCGAGACCGCCACGGTCAACGGCGCGATCGCGGTCCCAGGGTTGTGCTGCCCCACGCTCCGGAACTCTGCGTAACAGATGTAGGCGCGGCCGAAGAACGGGCTCGAGGACGCGTTGTCGACCCAGATCTGTTCCTTGTCCGTGAAGGCGGTGTTGCTCTGCTTCGCCGTCACGATCACCGGGCGATACCAGTTGTTCTTACTCTGCACGCTCGTTGGCGTCGGGTTGTCCAGACGCGAGACCGCGACGGCCTCGAACCCGCGAGGGAATCCCTGAGCGCCGGGGAAGTTCGACGTCAGGTTCGCGTAGTAGACCCTCGACCCGTTGCTCCACGAGAACGTCCCGTTGACGGGCTTGGGTCCGATCGCGACGGCGGGGTCGCCGTCGTCGATCAGACCGGCCTCGTAGTACCACGGGATCCGACCGATCGGCCCGAACGAGCCGGGGCAGACCGTCGCGGTGCCGCAGTTGCGGGCCTGCCACCCCGTGTAGGTCGGCTGCATCCAGCTCTGGCCGCTGTCGAAGGAGAAGTAGACACCGGAGACACCGATGCCAGCGGTGAAATCGTCACACGTCGCCGTCTCGGTTGCGATGTCTTCGGGGCACGGTTGCTGATCGATATAGTCGTTCGATCCGGCGACGAGGACGTTGGGAGCATGCGCATCGATCGCGACCGCAGGCTCGTTCTGGTGGCTGCGAGGTGCGATGTTGTGGGGACTGCCGACGCTCACCTCGCTGGTCGTCACGGCGGGGCCGGCACCCGCGGGAGCGGGAAGCGCCAGGATTCCTCCGACCCCCAGGGCGAACGCGACGCCCATGACCGCGATACGAGTGCGAACCGATCCCGCCATGACCGTTCCCTCCCTCATGATCCGGGATCGACGTCGCGGAGACCGCGTGCTGAGACCGTCAGGGGGTCGATCCCGTCCTCATCCGAGCTTCGACCCGCGCGGACGCCTAAGTCAAGGCCTCACACGCGACGTCGGTAGCGCGCGATCGCGAGCGGAGCGAAGACGGCCACGATCACGATCATCCAGACGATCGACCTGACCAGCGCGTCACCGACCGGGAGACCGAGCATCAGCCGCCGCGCCCCGTCGATCACGGCCGTGACGGGGTTCCACTCCGCGAAGGCCTGGAGCCAACCGGGCATCGTTTCCGGCGGCACGAACGCCGAGCTCACGAACGTGAGCGGCAAGATGATCAGGAAGCCCCACGTGTTGACCGACTCCGTCGTGCGCGCCGTGATCCCGATCAACGCCATCGGCCAGCACATCGTGAGTCCGAACGCCGTCACCAGCAGGAGCGCGCCGATCGCCTCGACCGCGGTGCCCCCGAAACGGAAGCCCAGCACGACCCCGAGTCCCGTGATCAACAGGACGCTCCACGTCACGCGGAAGCCGTCGGCGGTGATCCGCCCGGCGATCACCGCGGATCGCGCGATCGGCAGCGACCGGAACCGGTCGATCACGCCGCGCTGGAAGTCGACGTTGATCGCGATCGCGGTCGTGAACGGCAGGAAGGCCACGGTCTGCACGAGGATGCCGGGGAGCGCGAACTGCAGGTACTGGGTCGACGAGCTGGCGATCGCACCCCCGAAGACGTAGACGAACAGCACGAGGAACATCAGCGGCTGGATCGACATCTCGACAAGCTGTTCGGGTGTGGCCTTGATGTGGAGCAGGTTCCTGCGGGCGATCGTCAAGGTGTTGGTGATGATGTTGGAACTTCCGGCTTCCGGGATGGCGACGACGCTCATGACGACCTCCGTTCCGCGTTGGCGTGCGTGTCGAGCTCCACGACGTCGGTGACGTGTCCGGTGATCGCGAGGAACACCTCGTCCAAGCTGGGCCGACGCAGAGCGAGTTCGTCCATCTGGATCCCCTCGTCGTCGAGACGTCGGGCGACCTGACCCAGCTGCACGCCGTCCGCGATCGACACCGTCACGACGTCCCCGTCGACGTGGATCGCGTCGTCGTCGCGGGCGAACGCTTCGAGGGCCCGCCGGGTCGAGGCGACGTCCGCCGGATCGATCGGCTGTGCGGCCACGACCTGCCCGCCCACGCGCGTCTTGAGATCCCGCGAGGTCCCGGCGGCGATCACCTTCCCGTGGTCGATCACGACGATCTCGTCCGCTAGCTGATCGGCTTCGTCCAGGTACTGCGTCGTGAGCAGGACCGTTGTGCCGTCCGAGACGAGGTTCCTGATCATCCCCCAGAGGTCACGTCGGCTCACGGGATCCAATCCCGTGGTCGGTTCGTCCAGGTAGAGGAACGGGGGTCGTCCGACCAGGCTCGCGGCCAGGTCGAGCCGGCGGCGCATCCCTCCCGAATAGGTGCGCGCCAGCTTGCCGTCGGCCTCCGACAGGTCGAAGTCCTCCAGGAGCTGGGTCGCCCGAGCGCGCGCGGCCGACGCCCGCATCCCGAGCAGGCGGCCGATCATGTACAGGTTCTCCTTGCCCGAGAGCAGTTCGTCCACGGCCGCGTACTGACCGGTCAACCCGATCAGCCGTCGAACGGACTTCGGCTGGCGGACGACGTCGTACCCGCCGACACGCGCCCGGCCGGCATCCGGCACGAGCAGCGTCGACAGGATGCGGATCGCAGTGGTCTTGCCGGCGCCGTTCGGCCCGAGGAGGCCGAACACCGTGCCCTCCCGCGCCACCAGGTCGATACCGTCCAGGGCACGGACCTGCCCGAAGACCTTGACCAAGTCCTCAGCCTCGATCGCGGATCTCATCATCGGATCCCCTCCCGTGACGTGATCGAGACCAGCCGCGTCCCACCGCGCCTCCGTCTCGCAGCGCGCCGCTGATCCCCCTTCGGGGTGGTGAGGGCCTGCATCAGGCGGCCGATCGTGCGGCGCTGATCCGCGAACCGTTCTTCCAGTCGCTCCTCGTGGAGCTCGAGATACCGACGGACCACCTCGGCGTCATCGGTCCCGAGGATCGCGTCGATCTCCTCCGGAGGCATTCCCTGATCCCTCAACACCGGTGTCGCCAGTGCGAGCCGCCAGGATGCCTCCGGATCGAGCTCGTCCCGGGATCCCTTCGCCTCCATCGCCGCTCTGTGCGAGCGCGTCTTCCGAGCGCGCCTCGCCTCGTTGGCGAGGCGTGCGTGTTCGGCTCGCCTCAGTCGCTCCTCCATGTGCGATCGCATCGACGGATCGTCAGAGATGAACGGATACATGCTTGCTCCCTCCTCCGCACCTGGACTCGTCGTGAACGCGTTCCTTTTGGTCTTCATCGGGGCACATGGGCAATCGAAAGGCCCCGAGGGGTGGAGGTCGGACCGACGAGCTCAGGTGCGTCTATTCCGCGCTGGTGACGTAGATCAGCGAGGCGGAGGGGACATCCTCCATCAGCTGCTGAGCGATGGGGGCCTCATAGGTGGTGACGATCACCTGACGCAGCGCGGTGTGCGAAGACGCCATGGCGAGCGTTCCCGCGACGATCTTGCGAAGACGGGGATCGAGATGCTCGAGGGGCTCATCGAGCCAGACGAAGGGGGCCCGCGTCGAGGCGCCGGCGACGAGCAACCGCGTCACCAGGAGTGCCCAGACCCGTTCTCCGCCACTCAACGCCTCGAACCCGAGGACCCTCCCGCCGACCGTTCGGGTGATCCGGCCGTCGGGGCTGAGCTGCAGCCCTTCCTTCCCGAACGTTCGCTTCCAGCGTTGAGCGATCTCGGCCACCAGCGGCTCGATCTGCTGCTCCATGATGCGATCGGCCGTTCCTCTCAGCGTCTGCGCGGTCGCGTTGGCGAGCCCTTCCAAGCGGAACAGTTCCTCGAGTCGGTCGATCCGTTCCTGGTCCACCTGGATCGCCGCGAGTGCATCCTGTGTGGCCTTCAACGCTGCGGATCGGATCGCGATGTTTTGGTCGAGACCCTGCACCTCATCCCGGGCGGCGTCATGTGCGCGGCGGACCGAGTCGAGATCGTCCGGTGCTTCGTCGGACGATGGTTCAACGGGGACCGGAACCGAACGAACGTCGGTGAGGATGCTCTTCAGATGGGCGAGCACCGTGCGCTGCTTGATCGCGCGCTCCTCCGCGTCGACCATCGCCGCGTTCAACGAGTCGAGGTTCTCGCCGTGCTGCTGTGTGGCTCGCTCCACGTCGTGCTCAGCGAATGGGCGCAGGCACGTCGGGCAGACCGCCTCGGCGGTGTCCAGCTGCGCGATGGACTCTCGGATGAAGTCGGCTCGCCCGCGTGCCGTCGCGGCCTCGGTCTCCGCCTCAGATACGGAGCGTTCAACCTCGGCTTCCCACTCCGTCAGCGCGTCGACGACGCCTTCTGGTTCGAGGTTGCGGCCGAGGAGTGAACCGGCCGCCTCCGCGTACGCACTCAGCTTCGCGCCTCGCTCGTTGAGGGCGGTTCGATAGGTCGTCCACTCCAGCGCGTCGCGGAGTCTCTCAGAGGCGATGTTGAGCCGGTCGACCGCTTCTCCTCGCGTGCTCTCGGCCGTGAGCAGGTCCTGCTCGGCAGCCCGCAGATCGGCCAGGAGCTCTTCCTTGTCACGCTGGTCCTTCCGCTCGACGATCTTCGACTTCCGCAACTCGCTTGCCGTCTCGGCTGCGAGGCCCTCGGCGTGCATCGCGGCGTCGTAGAGTGGGCGAACCCCGAACAGCCCGGCGAGGTGGTCCTGGAGCGTGAACTCGCCCTGGGTCTCGTGCAGCCCGCCGTGGATCATGATCATCAGCTGGGCGAGGACGCGTGCGTCCGCGCCGAACTCTGCGGAGAGCACGCGGTCGATCTCCTCCTGCGACGCGATCGTTCCGTCACCAGCGATCGCCTCGATGGTCTCGCGACCCCGCTGGTCGACCGAGCGTGTGATGAGGAGTGCGTCCCCGGAAGGAAGGCGGAGCTCGACCTTCACCGTCGCTGTCTCGGCCTCGCCGCGGATCTCGTTGGCGCCCTTCACGCCGGCCACGTCGCCGAAGATCCCCCACGCGGCTGCCATGATCAGCGAGGTCTTCCCGATGCCGTTCGAGGCCACGACGAATGTGGCGCCGGGCCCCAGCTCGAGATCGAGCCGATCGTAGGCGCGCCAGTTCTGGAGCTCCAGACGCTGGATCATCGGGTCCCCGCCAGCCTCCTCAACGCTTCCTCCACCGTGTCCGGCTGCACGCGGCCATCGTGCACTTCGAGCACGAGGTCCGCGATACCGGTTGCGTCCTTCTCGCCCAACGACGTCAACGCCTTCCGCTTGGGATTCGTCTTGCGGGCACGGCCCCCGGCCGCGACCTGATCCTGGACCGCCCGACCGGCGCGTTCACGGACGTCCGGCTCCACCTCGACGGTCGGGACGACCCGCTCGGTCATGCGCTCCAGCGGCTCCCAGTGAGGGAGCAGTTCGATGAGGAATGCTGGGAGCGCTTCCCGGATCGGTTGGATGGGCCGCCGGTAGTGGCGGGAGACGAGCGACCCTCGTGGCACCTCGATCATCGGCGCGCAATCCTCGGGCTGAACGATCAGACACGAGAGCTCCGGGTCGACCAGCGCCAGCACGGTGGTGTCGGGAAGGAGGCGGAAGACCTGGGCCAGATGTCCCAGCCACATGTCGCTGGCAGCGAGCGCACCTTCCCCCTCGAGGAGCCAGACACGGATGCGGCCACCGAACGTCCCGATCACCCACCCCTCGACCGCGTGCATGCCCGGAACGTCGATCGTCGTCATGACGGGATCGCTGCTGACCCGCGCGGCCGGTGGCAATGTGTCGGAGAGTGCCGCGAGGAGCTGCCGCCCTGCCTCGGTCGACGCCGAGACACCGACCCGCGGCTCATCCAAGCCGCGACCGAATGCAACGCCCTCGGTCTGGTCGAGGAGACCGATGAGGGCTTCCAACCTCTCCTGTTCTTCGGCGGTCAGGTGTGAGAAGTCTGGCTCAGGCCCTCCGAGCTCCAGATGCGCGATATGCGCTGCCAGCGCTTCCTGTACCCGATCTTCGGATGCGCTCATGTCTTCACACCTCCTCCTCCTTCTCGACGTGGTCCTTGATCTTCATCGTCGCCGCGGCGACGATCTGCCCGACCCGCTGCCCGGTGATGGGCGGGTCGAGCTCGCGGCCAACCGCGGCACGGCTCTTGCCCGTCACGCGGACGGCCAGGAAGACGGCGCGTTCCGTCTCCGAGAGCGCTCGGTAGATCGCATCCTCCGCCAGCGCCAGCCGTCGGATCGCTTCCACGTGCTCGGCCTTCGAGAAGTAGTCGTCCTCGGCTCCGGGAGAGCCCGCCGTCACATCGGCGAGAACCATCGCCTCTGGGTCGCCGCCGACCAGCGTGAGCGGCTCGTCGAGGGAGCGGTCGCGGCGTCGTGCTTCGGCCCGGTTCTTCGCGTCCAGCGCCTTGTTGCGGGCGACCCGCAGGGCGAAGGGCAGGAATGGCCCCTCGGAGCGGAAGCCCTTCTCCGCCATAGAAACCCAGGCCTCATCCACCACGACCCATGGATCCATGCCGGCGATCACGCGATCGCTCCCCCAGACCCGCAGGACGCAGAGCCGCATGAGACCCCGGGTCCGGCTGTAGGCCTCGTCATCAACCTCCTCCGGAAGGACAGGATCGGGCGCCTGCTCGTTCACGTTGCCTATCTATCGGAATCGCAGCCGTATCGAAAGCCGCCTGTACGTCCTAGCTCAGGACTGGCCCTGATCCGAGCGTCGAACCTCCGCTCCGGGCTCCCGAAGAGACCATCGACGCGACACACGGTCTTCTGGATATTGGGTCTATCGACCGACACGCGGTCATCTGCTTTTGCTGCTTTTGCGCGTCGCCTCGAGGACGTGAAAGCCGGACCTCGCTTATTGACGGCGGCGTCGGACGCGAGAAGTCCAAGACGAGCGTCCGCCCCCATGGACCGCGATAGGGCGACACGGGCTGACGCCGAGGCTTGTGTAATGGAGGTACCGTCGTGGGGGATCCTCAGATCCCGCCGCGCGGCTGGACGCCCAAACCTGGGTGGGTCTGGAGCGCACGTTGACTCGCACTGTGCCGGTCTCTCTCGTCACTGCAGAAACTCACGTCCGATAGGCGCGAAGGCCTCCTCAAGGCTCAAAGCGGCCCCTTCTCGCCACGCAACTGCAAGTTCAGAAGTTGAGAGCGCACCCTGCATGATGTCGAGTGTTCGATCGTGCAACGCTCGCTCTGCCGGTTCCAGTTCGTACCCGAGATCCTTGCGAAGGGCTTCGGATGCTCCAAGGAGCCGCGCCGCGATCCGGTGATTCCCTCGTACCACCTCGACGGCGGCCAAGACCTCCACGCAGTCCCCAGCCAACAGTTGATCTGACGCAGCGATGGCCGCCATCGTGGCTTCGGCGCCGAGGCGGCCGGCTTCGTCGACCCGGCCAAGCTGGATCAGTGCCATCGCGAGGTTGCACTGAGCAGCCGCAGCGTCGGCGTTCTCGCCGAGGTCGAGAGCGAGTGCGACCGCTTCCTCCAGGTGCCGGACTGCGTCCTCGTGCATGGCCCGGCCCACGCACGTGTATCCAAGATTCATCAGCGACACGACCAGCGTGCGAGGGAGCTGGCCTCCCAGCTCTCGAGCGATGTCCAGCGCATCCATCTCAAGGGCCCAGCTCTCCTCTAACGAACCCTCGGCCTCCAGCGCAGAGGCCAGGTGAAGCATCGCGCGCCAGATACCGAGGGGATCACCGATGACCCGGGCTTGCTTCAGCGACTTCTCGGCCGCTGTTCGAGCTTGCTCGTAGTCCCCCTGTAGGTAGGCCGCCTGGGCCAGTCGAGCCAGCGCCAAGGTGTGGGCCGCGCCCTGGTCGCCGTCCGCTTCGAGCGATCTCTCCAGCCACGATCGCATCTCGCTCAGAAGGCCGCGGTCCGCCCAGTACACGCCGAGCGAGCCAGCGACGGCTTGGGCGAACTCGTAGTCGCTTCGATCGAGGCACCAGGACAGCGTGGTCCGGAGGTTCTCGAGCTCGGCGTCCAACACGTCTAGCCAGTCCCCTCTAGCCTGATCCAGGGCGATACCCGCGCGCTCGGCAAGCGAGCGGTAGAACGCAGCATGCCGGGCGCGTGTCGTCTCCACCTCGTGGGCATCGACGAGGCGTTCGAGGGCAAACTCACGGATCGTCTCCAGCATCCAGAAGCGCGGCCCGAGAGGATCATCTCGTCGGCGGATCAAGCTCTGATCCAAGAGCGCTGAGAGCGTCTCGGGGTCTGCTTCTGCCACGTCTTCGATCGCGTCGATGGTGGCACCACCAGCGAAGACAGAGAAGCGACGGAAAGCCACCTTTTCGTTCGACCCCAGGAGTGAATGGCTCCATTCGATCGTTGTGCGAAGTGTTTGCTGCCGTGGGTCGGCGTCTCGCTTTCCAGAGAGATCCAGGACGTGAGCCAATTGCTGCATGAGCTGATCGATCGAGAACGTCTTGAGTCGAGAAACGACGAGCTGCATCGCGAGCGGAAGATAATCGAGCCGCTCGCAGAGCGCGGCCAAGCCGAGAGTAGGTTCCAACTCGACGCCCACGGCCTTGGCCCTCGAAACGACGAACAATTCAGCGTCTTCGGCGCTCATCCCCGGGACCGGGAACTCGTACTCCGCATCCAGATGCAGCGGGGCACGACTCGTGACCAGGAAGGTCGCGCCTTCGGCACGGCTGACGATAGGCGCCAGCTCGGCAGCCAATGAAGGGAGAAGGTGCTCGGCGTTATCAAGCAACACGAGCGTGGCTCCAGTAGTGAGGCGAGCGGCGAGGTCCGAGGACAATTCGCCGTCAGGACGCTCATCGACAGCCATCACCGTCGCCAACGCCGACGTGGCGAGGCGAGGGTCGGAAAGGGGGGCGAGGGGGACCCACCAACGTCCGTCGGGGAACGACTCCGAGCAGTCCGCCGCAACCTGGAGCGCGAGGCGCGTCTTCCCCGTGCCACCAGGGCCAGTAAGTGTTAAGACGCGCACATCGGGGTCCCCGAGCAATTCCGTCACCTGCTCGAGCTCGCTGTCGCGACCCAGGAAAGGAGTTACGGGAACCGGAAGGTTCGCGGGCGAGACGCTCTTCAGCGGCGGGAACGAGCCTGACCCGAGCTGGAAGATCCGTTCGGGCCTCGTCAGATCCTTCAGCCGGTGGTAGCCGAGGTCGAGCAGCTCGAAACGATCGGGGTCGACGAGGGCCGCGGTCGTCGCCGAGACGAGCACCTGGCCCCCATGGCCGGCAGACGCGATGCGACTCGCTCGGTGTACATCCATGCCGATGTAGCCCTCTTCCGTGAGCAGTGGGGTGCCCGTGTGGATCCCAACCCGTACGCGGATCGGGCCGCGTTCCAAGGCCTGCCGACCCTCGGCCGCGGCGTCGAGCGCTTGGCTCGCCGTCGGCAACGCGAAGAAGAAAGCGTCTCCCTCGGTACCTACTTCGACTCCATCGTGGCGGGCGAACGCCGTTCGCAATGCCTCCCGGTGTCGGTCGAGCTCGAACGCGTAGCGTTCTGCGCCGAACTCGTCGAGGAGCTTGGTCGAGCCGGCGATGTCCGTGAAGACGAACGTCACCGTTCCGGT
>DATAEV010000078.1:0-8108 GCA_036257875.1 Actinomycetota bacterium
AGGATCCCGGACACCAACCCGCCCTTCATGTCGCAGACCCCGGGACCGAGGATGCGGTCCCCGTCGAGCTTGAGCGGCCGGGCTGCGGCCGTCCCATCGGGGAAGACGGTGTCGGTATGACCGATCAGCACGGTCGTGCCCTGCGCTCCGCCGTTCTGTTCCGCGACGGCGAGCGTCCCGAACGGGCCGCTCGGCCCGTCCACCGTGTGCCGGTCGATCAACCAGCCGTCGGTCCGCAACCACTCCGCGCACCGTCCGACGACCTCGTTCACGCCTTCGACGGACCCCGTCCCGCTGTCCACCGCGACGAGCTCGGCCAGGCGTTCGATGAACGCCTCCTCGCGGCCCGCCAGGTGGGTCGCCAGCCGAGTGACGTGTTCTCTGATCATCGCTTCCCTGAGAGGGCTCGTTGGTATTCCCAGATCGACCAATCGAGCGTACGCGGGCTGAGGTCGAGCCGCTTCGCGACCTCCTCGAGTGCCTCCACGGCTTCGAGCTCGTTCACCGGCCGGCCGATCGCATCTGAGACGAACCGGAGGATGTGGACGTCCGGCTTGACCGTCTCCACACCGAGGCGCATGACGAGCCCGTGGTAGACGGCCGTCCCGAGGCCCTTGATGTGGCCGACGAACTCGTCCGCGGTGGATGCGACCGCCCAGGCCTTCAGCGCGCTGAGATCGGTGACGTTCCGTTCGCGGAAGTAGGCGACCAGACCGCGGAGCTCCTGCGCGCGACGCCAATGGTGGTATCCCCACAGGTACTGCGCCAGCTCGTCGTTCCCACCTCGATCCGCCGGGAACCGGGCGAGCACCCGCTCCAGGTCGTCGAGCGTCCGGATCTCGTCCCACCGGTTGTCGGCGAAGTACATCCCCGCCCGCTGAACCGTCGTCCTGGCGTTCTGGTAGTCCATGACGGTCTCCAGCAACGCGACGACGAAGTCCGTCGCGACGTACTCGTACTCCGTGAGCGGCACCGCACGGCACCGCGACGCGAGCTTCGCGAGCTCCTTGGCATCGAGCACGAGGCTACGTCTCGAGCAGTTCCTTGAGGTTGTTCAGGACCGCCTTCCAGCTCTGCTCGGAGATCTCCTTCGCCTCCTGGGACGGGAGGTTGGTCTCGGCGACCGTCAGAACGGAGCGGCCGTCGCGCTCCGCGAGCGACCAGGTGACCTCTTGATAGTGCTCCGGACGATCCGGCTCGCCGGAGGCGGGGCTCCAATGGGTGTGCATGAGCGTCGTCGGCGGCTCGAACGCGAGGATCGTCCCCTTGTCCTCGTAGGGCTTGCCCTGCCATTCGCCTCGGTGGACGAGCGGGCTGCCGACGTGCCAGTCGGTCTCCGTCTCGACGCCGAAGAACCACCGCTTGATCAGCTCCGGCGTGGTCAGCGCTTTCCAGACCTCATCGATCGGCGCATCGATCGTGACCGAGGCCTTCGTCGCGAGATCGATCATGACGTCTCCTTCCGTGCTTGGCCTCCGAGCTCGGGTCCTTCGAAGGGTTCCTTCCCGGTGACGGCTGATCGTACGCGCGCCTCACGAACGGTTGGTGACGAACGTGATGAGGAGCACGACGGCTCCGGCGACGACGCATGCGATCCCGATCCAGAACCACATGCGGGAGCCGGTCATGAAGCTTCCCTTCAGCGTTCCGTAGCCCTGGAAGGTCCAGACGGCGCCGGCGAGGATGAGCCCGACGCCGAGGACGACCGCGATCCATCGCATGCTCAGCCCGCGAACCAGCGAGCGCGACGGGTGGACGCGAACGCCCCCTTCTCCGCTGCCGTCGTCATCGAGGGCGCAACGAAGGTGCCGGTCGGGTGTCCGGGGGTGGAGAAGAAATCCACGTCGACGCGCGCGACCTCGTTGCCACCGAACTCGATGTAGCACGCACCCTTCCCGTCATAGCCGGGCGGTTCGACCGCTCCGCGGATCCGCGCGATCAGCTGATCTGCGACCACGCGAGCCGCGCCCTCGGCGAACATCCCCGCCTTGGGCGTTCCTACGCTCGTGACGTCGCCCACGGCGAAGACGCCGGGGAACCGCGTGGCGAGCGTTGCCGGGTCGACGGGGACCCAGCCGCCCTCCGTCATCCCGGACGTCTCGACGACCGTCGGCGCCCGGTGCACGGGGATCCCGAGGAACAGGTCGTAGGGGAGTCGGCTGCCGTCGTCGAGGACGGCCTCGTTCGTCGCCGCGTCGAGCGAGGCGACCACGTGATCGGGCAGGAACTCGATCCCTCGTTCGGCGAAGGCAGCGAGGATCGCGGCCGACGTGTCGGGCGACGGCGGGATCGGCACACCGAACGGCATCACGACCTGGATCCGGACGTCATCGCGAACACCGCGGCCGCGGAGGTGCTCGTCGAGCAGCAGCGCCGCCTCGCTGGGCGCCGGCGGACACTTGAACGGCGCGCCGCACACACCCACGATCGCCGTTCCGGTCTGGAGCGAGGGGATCAGGTCACGGAGGATCTCGGCGCCCTCGACGGTGTAGAACTCGTTCCCGGCGTCGGCCAGACCCGGGGTTGCCGCGATGTCATAGTCGGCGCCGAGCGCCACCACCAGCACGTCTGCGTCATATCGATCGAGGTCGGTCACGACGCGCCGAGCCTTGGGATAGATCGCGGTGATGGTTTCCTGCCGGAACCGCACGTGGGGCGTGGTGATGTCCTCGTAGCGGAGGCGGACCGACTCCGGCGTGCGCGTGCCGAACATCACGTCGAGCTTCGAGAAGCCGAACACGAACGCGTCCGCGCGATCGATCAACGTCACGTCGACGTCGGCACCGAGCTCCTCGGACAGCCGGGTGGACAGCTCGAGGCCGCCGAAGCCGGCGCCGAGGACGAGCACGGATGTGGTCACGCAGCCAGCATAAGCGCGCTACCGTGACGGCCGTGAGCTCGACCGAGGTACGCGACGACCGGATCCTTCCCTTCACGCGCGGCGTTGCGGCCGCCGTGATCGTGGTGTTGTTCTTCGCGTTCATCGTCTTGTTCCTGCTCCCCGAGCAGACCGATCGGCGGTTCGCGTGGACGATCCACCCGTCGATGACGGCGATGCTGATGGGCGCGGGGTACGGGTCGGCGATCTACTTCTTCGTCCGGGTCCTCTCCGAGCGTCGGTGGCATCGCGTGGGACTCGGGTTCCTGCCGATCACGGTGTTCACGTGGATGATGCTCGGAACGACGTTCCTCCATTGGAACCGGTTCCGACACGGCTCCTTGCCGTTCAGGCTCTGGTTCTGGATCTACCTCATCACTCCGGTGTTGGTGCCCGCCGTCTGGCTCCTGAACCGACGCCTCGATCCGGGGACGTTGGAGGCTCGTGACGCGCGGTTCGAGGAGCCGACCACCCGGGCGCTGGTGGCCACCGGTCTGGTCCTGGTCGCGATCGCCGCGTGGATGTACCTCGACCCCGAAGGCGCGGTCGCCGTCTGGCCCTGGGGACTCACCACGCTGACCGCACGAGCGATCGCGGCGTTCGTGGCGCTTCCCGGCGTGGGATGGCTGGCGATCGCCGCGGACGGGCGCTGGTCCGCGGCCCGCGTGATGATCGGAACGACCGCCTTCGGCGTGGTGCTGCTGCTCGTAGCCGTCGCGCGCTCGTGGCACGACTTCCACCACGCGAACGTCCTCACGTACGTCTACTTCTTCGGGCTGGTCGGGACGCTTGCGGCGATCGCGTGGCTGTGGGTCTCCATGCTTCACCGGATCGAGCGTGAGGACGCTGCTCGCTCCGATCCGGGAACGACCGCCTGAACCGCGTCCGGCCGCCGTCCGTAGTACGAGGGACGCCGGCCATGGGCGCCGGCCGATGGGAGGGATCGGATGATGAAGCGCGTCATCTCGTTGTTGAGCGCGATGGTCTTCGGCCTGTTGGCGGCGACCGCGTCTGCGGGTCACGCAGATACGCTCGCTGCCAACAGGTATGGCGAAACGGATCTCGTATCCGATGTGCCGGGCGCTGCCGCGCATCTGGATCCGAACCTCGTCAACGCGTGGGGGCTGGTCGCGGGTCCGACCTCGCCGTGGTGGGTGGCGGACAACGGCACCGACCGCTCGACGTTGTACGACCGAACGGGCGCAGCGATCCCGCTGATCGTCAAGGTTCCGGGCGCCCCGACGGGCGCGGTGTTCAACGGTGGTCCGGGGTTCGTCGTGAGCCACGAGGGCGCCTCCGGCCCCTCCGTGTTCCTGTTCGCGACGGAGTTCGGCACGATCCGCGGGTGGAACCCCAACGTGCCGTTGCCCGCCCCTTCGACGAAGGCGTTCAACGTGGTCAACCGTCACGGCGCGGGAGCCGTCTACAAGGGCCTCGCGATCGCGACGGGCACCGAAGGCGACCTGCTCTACGCGACGGACTTCGCCAACGGCCGCGTCGATGTCTTCGACTCCGCCTTCAACCGGGTCCACAAGAAGGACTTCGTGGATCCGAACATGCCATCCGGGTACGGGCCGTTCGGGATCCAGGCGATCAACGGGACGATCTTCGTGACGTACGCGAAGCAGGATCCGACGTCGCCCGATGAGATCCACGGTCCCGGCCTGGGGTTCGTCGACATGTTCGACCCCGAGGGTCAGTTCATGGGCCGGGTCGCCAGCCGCCACGCGCTCAACGCGCCGTGGGGGCTCGCGTGGGCTCCGTCCGACTTCGGACGCTTCAGCAACGACCTGCTCGTCGGCAACTTCGGAGACGGCAAGATCAACGCGTACGCGCCGGAAGCGAACGGCGGCTTCGAGCGTGCCGGTGTCCTCCGTGGCGCGGGCGGCGTGCCCATCACGATCGACGGGCTCTGGGCGCTCGAGTTCGGCACCGGAAGCGATGCTTCGGGGCCGACGAACTCGCTGTTCTTCACGGCGGGTCCGGACGACGAGAGCCACGGGTTGTTCGGGGTGATCGACGCGGCTGCGTGAACGCAGCCGCGGTTGCCCGGGATGAGCCCCCGCCTCCGGCGGGGGCTCACCCGCTCCTCGGCCGGCTCGGGGATGGGAAGTTCACCCGGCCGCCCGACACCCACGGCCGGAAGACCTCCGTAGCCTGACGGCATCGTTCAAACCATCAGACCTCGAAGGGCTGCCCCCGTTCGTCCATACCTTCCCCTTCCCCACGAGAAGCATCTCGTCGAAGCCGAGATCAAGGGCAATCGCGCCCGGCCGAGACCGTTGGAAGCGTGGGAGGGCCGGCGCCTGCAGCTGGACGGGCAGGAGTTCCTCCGCTTCCGCGGGCTGTGGCAGCGCGAGGACGTTCCCACGCTCGTCGAGGAGTGGGGCTGCTTGGGGATCGACCGGGCGGCAGCACGCTCCGAAGCTCGAAGCAAGCAGGGGTGGACGCAACTGCTCGTCGACCACCCCGCGCGACCCGGGGCGATGTACTCGGAGCTCTTCGCGGATTGGATCCGGCTGAGCGGCCTCATGGACTACGCGGTGGGCCTGCTGGGTCTGTTGCAGGACCACGCGGCGGTCGGCGACCTCGTCGACGCACTCCGCGGTCCCCTGGGGAGTCGTCCACGCGACCCCGAGCAGATCCGCGCCGACCTTCCGGACGAGGGGTGGTTGCGCGGGATCCTCGGCGGAGCGGCGAGGATGAACATGTCGTGTGAGTTCGAAGCGGACACCAACTCGATGACGCTCGTCAGCCGCGATCCCTCGGCGGCGGACGGGAACCTCGGCTTCACCGCGACGCTCGATGTCCGGCTCGCGCCCGAAGGGATCGCCGAGACGCTCGCGGGTCTCGTGAACGATTGGCTCCCTCCGATGCACCCGTACCTCGGCTCGGAGAGCGGTGCGTTCCGTCTCGGTTACCGACCCCCTTCGGATCTGCTCTCCACGCTGTGGATGCAGTTCGCGAACGTGTTGAGCGCCGACCGGCCACTGAAAGTGTGTTCCTTCGACGCCTGCCCGGGGCCTCCCGCCCGGCCGCATCTCTTCCTGTGGCGATATGGGACCGGCGCAACGATCTCCAGGAACAGCACCTCCAAGTACTGTCACCCGCTCTGCACGAGCGCCGCGAGTGCGGCTCGGCGACACGCCGGAGGCCGGAAAGCCGTCGAGCCCGGCGATCAGCCCGTGGAGGCCCCGAGCCCCATCACCCGGCTCGATGGGCCCGATACAGCGGGGAGCCCGCCGTCGAGGGTCGGTTCGCGTAAGGATCATCGTCACGCGTGATCGCCGGCCGGGAGCGCTCCCGATCGGAGCTCCTCGACCCATTCCCGCAGCCGGGGCAGATGGCTGGCGTAGTGCGTGGGTCCGGCCTTGTCGATCCACCAGGTCGCATCCTCCGTTGCCTCCGGCAATGACCGAAGCGCGCGCAGCGTCTGCGCCCGGGCGGCTTCGGCCTGCGCGCGGATCTCTCGCAGCGTGAGCGGCCGGAGCGCCTCCAGGAACGCTTCGTTCTTCGCGTCGATATCCAACTCACCGGCCCGGTAGGTGCCCACCCGGATCCGTTCGAGCGCGACCCCCGCCTCGGCGAGCCAGCTGCCGAGGTGCCCCAGCAGGTCTTTCACCGACCATCCCTCCGGGAAGTAGCCGGGCGTCTCCGCCTCCGTGGGGGACAACGGGTCGATCAGCCGGTGGATCTCCGTCCATCCGGCGTCCTCTTCGCGGAGCAGGTCGTCGATCTTCACGTGAAGGTCCAGTCCGGCTGCTTGTGGACGTAGTCCGCGTCGAACACGAAGCGCCCCGACGCGTCCTGGTCGACGATCTTGTGGAATGGGAGCTCGCGTGGGAGCGGACAGGGCCGTCCGACGTGCCGCCGGAACTCCTCGTCGAACACCTGGACCAGGCTCTGCATCAACAGGCTCTCACCGCTCGGCAGCGCGCATTTCTGTCCGTCGGTGGAGCTCCGGGAGCGCACGAGGACGAGCTCGATGTCCCGATCCGAACCGCTCCCGGACTCGAGCGCCTCCAGCGCCTCGGTGGCCTCGCCCGTGCCGAACTTGCACGCGGGACATTGCCCGCACGATTCGACGGCCAGGAAGCGCGAGTACCGGTACGCCGCCTGGACCATGCACGCCGAATCGTCGAACACCGCGAACCCGCCCGCACCGAGTCCCGACCCCACCTCGCGGAGCGAGTCGAAGTCCATCGGCGTGTCGAGCTCTTCCGGGGCGATGACGGTGTTCGATGCGCCCGGGAAGATCGCCTTGATCCTTCGACCCTCGGGTGCACCGCCGGCCGCTTCCTCCACGAGCGAGCGCATCGGCGTGCCGAGCGGCAGTTCGAACACACCCTCCCGCTGCACGTCGCCGCAGACCGTGAACACCATCGTGCCGGGTGAGTCGTCGGTGCCTTTCGCACGCAGCCAGGCAGGTCCCTCGCGGAGGATGTGCGGCACGTTGGCGAGGGTCTCAACGTTGTTCACGAGGGTCGGGTTGTCGTCGGGCGGCGTCGCGAACAGCCCCTGGATGTACGGCCGGACCGTCCTCGGGAGCGGCGGCCGCTCCTCGATGACCTCTTCCAACCCGGTCTCCTCTCCGAAGAGGTAGAGGTCGGGCCCGAGGACGATCTCGATCGGGATCTTCCCGAGCGAATCAGCGGCCTGCATCTCCTTCAGCGCTCGCCCGAGCGCTTCGGTCTCGGGGAGGAACGCCTCCTTCAGACCGATGAACGCGCGCTCCGCGCCGACCGCGTGAGCCGCGATCGCGAGCCCCTCGAGCACCTGGTATGGGTTCGTCCGGAGCAACGTGCGGTCCTTGAAAGTCGCCGGCTCGCCCTCCGCGGCGTTGCACACGGCGAACCGGGGTCCTGCCCCGACCGACCGGACCGCCCGCCACTTCTCACCGGTCGGGAACCCGGCGCCGCCGCGACCACGCAGGCCGCTCCTCGCGACCTCTTCGATCACCGCTTCCGGCCAGGCACCGAGCGCGATGCGGAGTCCGTCCCCGCCTCCGGCCGCCGCGTACTCCTCGAACGATCGCGGAGCCAGATCGAGCAGGGCCACGGAACGGACCTATCCGCTCGTGCTCGGTGGTCCCTCGTCGGTGTCACGGTCCGGCCGCTGCGGCTGCTCGTCGGCAGCGCCTCGGCTCCGCACGGCCTTCCCGGCCTCGTTGACGGTGACGGTGACCGCATCTCCGATCGCGCTGACCGCGCGCTTCAGGTCCTGCTTCGCG
>DATAEV010000105.1:0-7802 GCA_036257875.1 Actinomycetota bacterium
GTCACGAAGGCGCCCTCGGGGACGACCTCGATGATGGCGGCTGAGGTCCGCCGCTCGGCGGGCAGCAGGGATCCGAGCTCGTCGAGGAGCGGGCCGACCTCCGTTGAACCGGCCCGGTGCACGATCGCGCGCCCGCGAAAACTGATGGTCGCGGGCGGGATAGGCATCAACAGAGCCAGGACGCCGCCCCGATGTACCGGCACCGTCAGCGAGACCCTGCCGTCGGCGGCGACGTGCCGCGCCTTCCAACTGTCGGGTGCGACCGCCACGTAAAGCCGCCGGCCGAGGGTCCGGTAGACGACGCCGCTGGATCGTGGTTCTCCCGATGGTGTGACGTGACTGAGAACCGCGAACGAGGCTCTGGCGACGTGCCGCCACACCTGCTCACTCGTGACGCGAGCCTGCACCTCCCTGTCTCGCATCATCGCTCCCATGACCGCACCTCCCTCTGACGAGCGGAGCCTTGACCACTCTTGTCGCAGCGCCCCGCTACTGTTCCGCTTCCGACTCCATCGCGGCCAGACGCGTGTAGTAATCGGGGATCTCCCTCAGGTGCGCTAACGCGATCTTCCCCGTGATCGTTTCGTCGTCGTTGGTCACGTTGGTCGCCGGGTCCTGTGTGCCGTGCTCGAGCTCGATGGCCAATCCCATCCGGAACTGCTCCAGGTCCACGTCGCCGGCCGACCAATCGACACCGATCCGCTGACCGATCACCCGAGCCTCTTCCTCGGTGAACTCCTTCGTGCTCATCGTTCCTCCTCCTCGTCCTTCCCGTTACGTCGAAAGTGGCACCGGCGGCACCGGTACGACGGCAGGCTCGGCGGGCGCTCGGCGAGCCCGGTATCCCGCGACGGTCAAGACGCCGAGTCCGTAGACCGTCGCCGCTCCCCAGACCAGCCCTCCGATGAAGGGGACGAGCGCGATACCGGACACGATCGCCCATCCCAGCAGGAACGCCTGGCCGCGCGAACCGCGGCGGAAGAGGGCCCGTCCGAGGACCCACACTCCTGCTGTCTGTCCGATCGCGAAGATCAGGACCAACCCGAGGAGCACACCGAACCCCAGCGGGAACCCGACAAGCGTGGCCATCGCAACGACCGACAGCGCGGGCAGACCGACCATGACGGCCAGCCCCCATCCGATCGCTGGCCCGACGGCCGTCGTCGCCACGCCGGCGGCTGCGTCCATCGCCCGCGGGACGAGCCACAGGAGCAACAGCCCCAGCATGAGCACGGAAATCGCGACGGCCAGCCAAACCACGAAACCGATCACGAACGTCGACGGGATCCATGCGGACGAAGCGAGCCCGTTGACCGTACCGCTCACCTGAGCGCCCGGATCGATCACCCGATCATCTGCGTAGACCGACCCTCCCACGTGCGCGCCTGGACCCAGCCGCAAGATGCCGTTGAAGACCACCACGTCCTGGACGACGGTCCCATCGATCGTGACTGGGCCGTTGAAGGCCACCACCGTCCCGGTGACGTGTCCGTCGACCTCGACCGCGCCGTCGAATGCGACGACGGTGTCGATGGTCGCGCGCGCAGGGACCAGGGCGTCCCCTGAGAGAACCACCAGACTCGTTCCCTGACCCGGTTGGGCCGTCTGCGCGGATGCAGGTGCGGCGAAGATGAGCCCTACCAAGAGAGTTCCGAAGATCACCCATGCGTGACGCATCTCATACACCTCCCACCGGCCAGTGTGGGCGGTTGGCTGATACGTCTTTGGGGTCGGAAGACCCGGGTTCCGAGGGCCGGTGGGGCCCAGAGATGCGGAGCCCGCCTCAGCGTGCGATCGCGCGGAACACGTCGTAGACCATGAACGCCGGCCAGAACAGGCCCTGAAGCACCGCGAGCACGTGCCCCCAGAACGTGTCGGCCTGCTGCCAGAACCACACCCAGGCCCCGAAGATCCCGAGGGCGTAGATCGCGCCTCCGCCAGCGGCCGCGCGTCCGTTGTTACCGCTCATCGCCATCACCTTCCCCGCCGGCGGGTCCATCGTCATCGCGCCTGGGCCGGACGTGAACGATCACGATCATCCTACGCTGCCGTACGTCCCTCATCGCGACGGTCCGACACCCAAGAACTGAGGTCGGGGTTCGACCGGCTGGCGAAGGATCGTGCGCGATCTTTCGGGTGCGCTCCGACGCGGATCGCCGAGGCTGGCCGCCTCCGACGTGAATGCAAGTAGGAGGAGTAAGTGCATCCCGTCCCAGATCCGTTCATACGTGGATGGGTCGGCCGCCCCGGCCCGACACGGATCCAACGGGGATCGTCTCCCATCGCGCGGGCCCGGCCTCAGAGATGATCCGGGCAGCTTCTCCGTACGAGATCCGGTCGGTGTCGATCATCAGGTCGTAGAGGAGTGGGTCGTCGATATCTTTCGAGTAGTGCGTCTCAACGTAACGCTTCCGCGCCAGATCCTGGGTGCGGACGTATTCCGAAGCGGCCAGGTGGTCGAGCCTGAGGTACTCCTCGATGTGGGCGATCCTCTTCTCTAAGGAGCCCACCAGCCGGATGTGCAAGGCACCGGCGATGTGGCGGGTGATGAGATTACCGGCCCGTCCGATGATGACCGCGTCTCCTAGCTCGGCCAGGTGCAGGATCGTCTCGGCGGTCTGCCGGACGAGGGACGATGGAGACGGCCGAAGGCCGAACAGTTCGTCGAGCGTTTCGGACATGGCCGAGATCCGATCCTCCGGCATGAAGGTCGCCATCCGCTCGGGCAGATCGTGTTCCTCGATGACCCTCCCGACGAGGTCATGGTCGAAGACCTTCCATGGAACCGAGGAGTGGGACGCTCGAGCCTGGAGTCTTTCCACGAGGTGCTGGGCCACAACGTGAGCGCCAGATCCTGCCTGCCGTGAGATCGTGACGACGCCGGGATGGGCTTCGGCGCGACGAGTCCTACTATCCATGAGCAGCGCCTTGGCTTGAACGAATTCGTAACAGCGCTCGGAGGCGATCGTGCCTGACATGGACCTCACCTCCTCCGTATGTCCGTCCTCGCCACCATCTTCTTGACTACGCGCGAAGATGGGACCGGGCGAACGGCCCGCTGTGCCCGGGACCGGCCGATGGAAGGTTCGTTCGCCCTATCGGTTCGGGTGCAGGTGGCGAACGATGACGACCGGGCATCCCGCGTGGTTCGCGCATTGCTGGCTCACGGAACCGAGGAGCAAATCCGACCAATCGTGGGCGGTGGAATCACCTCCGCGATCGCGAGGCCCACGGCAATCAAAGCAACCTCCGAAGGTCATTGATACTTCGGGGCGTTCGACCTCATCGCACCGCGGACATGGCGTCGCGAGTGTCACGTCAGTCGCCGATCCGAGACGGGAGCTGCAACCTCGCTTCCATGTTGGGAGCGACGACGTCGTCGGTGGCGTCGCGTCCCCCGGAACATCCAAACATCCTGATGGTGACGTGACGTTCAGACGACGAGGACCGGCACGTCGGCCCCGGCAGTAAGTCGGGACGCTGTGCTACCCATCACGGCTTGTTGGGCTCCGCGACCACGTCGCCCGATCGCGATCACTTCATACCCTTCGTCGACCGCGTACCGCATCAAGGCATCAGCCGGGCGACCCGTGAGGATGACGGCGCTTGGTCGTTGCGCCGCGACGGAAGACGCCACGCGCTCGAGCGTTCCGACCGCTCGATGCTCGAACTCCAGGGGAGTCCTGGAGCCAGCGGTATCGAAATCCTCCACGGTCGCGAGCGTGAGGCGTCCGATAAGTGGCCCGAACAGTGAGGCAGCGGCGCGCATCGCGGCTTCGGCCTCAGGGGAACCGTCGATCCCCACGAGCACGTCGACCGCCCCTCCAGCGCTGGTGCCGCCCACGACCTCCCGCCGTTGGCGCATCCGCTCCTCGTGTACCGCGACAGCGATCACCGGGATCACGACCGGACCAAGGATGGCGCCGAGCAGCAGCCAGGCGAACGGATTGTGTCCGCGCCGACCCATGAAGATCGAGGCCGCCACGCCGATCGTGGCGAAGCTCATGAAGAGGATGAGGAGTAACACGGTCGGGCTCATGAAGTCACCCTAGAAAGGCGAAACAGAGGGCGTGCCCGGGCCTTTGACCCTCGTCGGTCGGGACCATCGACCGCCAGGACGTTGCATCGTGGCAGGCGGCTCGCGAGGATTAGCCATGGACACGAGCGGCCACCCGATGACGGGCATGGACGCGTTCGCGCCGGCGGAGATCGCGGCCCTGGTTCGAACGCGCGGCGTCGCGAAGGCGAAGGCCGGTGCGATCCCGGCGTTCGTCCTTGGGGTCCTGGCAGGCGCGTTCATCGGCTTGGGTGCCGTGCTGGCTACCCTGGTCGGAACCGACAGCACCCTCGGGTTCGGACTGACGAGATGGCTCGCCGGGATCGCGTTCTCGCTCGGCCTGATCCTCGTCGTGATCGCGGGCGCCGAACTGTTCACCGGCAACAACCTGATGGTGATGGCGGTCGCGAGCAGGCAGGTTACGGCCGCGCGGCTCGTGCGCACGTGGGCCATCGTCTACGTGGGCAATTTCGTCGGCGCGCTGTCGATCGTCGCGATGGTCATGCTGGCGGGTTGGTGGACGCTCGACGACAAGGCCGTAGGATCGAGCGCCCTGTCGATCGCAGCCGCGAAGACCGCCCTGCCTTTCGGGACGGTCTTCTTCCGAGGGATCCTCGCGAACGCCTTGGTCTGTCTCGCCGTCTGGATCGCGACCGGGGGACGCTCCCTGACGGATAAGGTGGTCGCGATCGTGCCGCCGGTCGCCGCGTTCGTCGCTAACGGATTCGAGCACTCCGTGGCCAACATGTACTTCATCCCGATGGGGCTCGCGCTGAAGGGCGATCCCGGCTTGGCAGCCACGACGGATACGTCGAGCCTCACGGTCGAGGGGTTCCTCAGGAACCTCGCCGCGTCGACGCTCGGCAACATCGTGGGCGGGGCCATCCTCGTCGGGATCGTGTACTGGTTCGTCTACCTCCGTCCTTCCGATGAGGTCGATTGACGGAGAAAGGAGGAGGCTGTCCGCCTCCTCCCTTCGCCTGAGCCAGATCGGCTGCTCAGTCCTTACCGGGAACGCCCGCGAGTGTTGCTGACTCCCGCGAGACCGGGCGCTACGTCGGCGACGGCTGCCCTAGGCCGACGGGTGGTCCCGCGGGTGATGCAATGCCTGGTAAAGACCGATCGCTACCATCGTCCCGCCCGCGACGGCAGTGATGACGCTCGCTATGTCGATCGCGCCGGTGGCGGTCGTGAGGCCGAATAGAAGCACGGCGGCCACGACGACACACAGCCCGGTGGCGGCGAAGACCAGCCCCTGGTCCCTCTTACTCTTGTCCATGATTCCTCCTTCAAGTCCAAGTCTCGTAGGCAGTGAACGACCCAGCTCTGGCCGCACGGCCTGGTAGATCAGGGAATCATCATCAGCGCGCTGGGGGTGAGTTCTGCGGGTGTCGCCCCGCGAGCTCAGGTTGCCAGGACATGGAGAGCCCATCCCATCGCACGTTCGGAACAGGCATCGCGGGACGCGACTCGTGCCACGGAATCGACGCGGAGTCTCCGAGGAGACCCCGCGTCGTTCGGTTCCTGGCCCGGCTAGGCCAGAACCGGGTACCGCGTGACGAGCTTGGTCCGCTGCCAGACCCTCCCGAGACCGTAGTACCGGCCCGCGTTCGCCAGGAACAAGGCAGCGAGCACGACCGCGTCGATGATGTGCTCGTCGACGAACGGGTTGTGCTCCGGCCAGATCGCCGTCGCCGTGAAGAAGATCGCCATCCAGACGATCCCACCGATGCTGGCGAGTCGGACGCCGACCCCAAGGATCAGCGCGAGACCGATCAGCAGCATCGACAGCATGTAGATCCAGTCGACCCACGCCGCCGATGTCGGACCTGCCTGCGTCATCTGGTAGCCGGTGATCGTCTGGTAGAAGTGCGTGAAGGGCCCCTTCAACGCGAACCCCAGCACTCCCGCCGTCGGTGATGCGCCATGGATCCAGGCCGCGTCGCCGAAGAAAGCGATCTTCACGGTGGCTCCGGCGTCATCCACGACCCGCCCGGTGGAGAACCCGAGCGCGAAGGCCTTGTCCAAGAAGGCCCATAGGAACGTCCAGCCCATCGCGAGTCGGAGCACAGCGAAGACCCGCTGCAATCCCTTCGTGTGGATCGGCTCGAGCCGCTCCACCTCTGGCATCTCGATGGGGGCCTTGACCGTTGTGTCCATCCACCCCACCTCCTTCGTCTTGAGGTGAGCTTCCGGCGGCGGCGGATCGAGAGCACCGGTCGGACGACCCCTTCATCTCGGGACTTCGCAGGTCGAACCGAGGACCTCTCGCTACTCGCGGCTCTCATGCCTCGGCGATCGGGTCGGTGCATCCGGGGACCGCAGGTCCCGCGATCGAGGTGTCGGTCGGCCTCCGTCGATCGCGCGCCGACGTGAGACCGTGAGGTTCATGACGGAGACGCGGATCCTCGTGGTGGAAGACGAACAGGGCATCTCGGAACCACTCTCTTCACACCTATCTCGAGAGGGGTTCGTTCCGACGATCGCGCCCACGGTCGGGGACGCCCGCGGGGCCTTCGCCGAGATCGTGCCCGATGTCGTCCTGCTGGACGTGATGCTGCCCGACGGCGACGGTCGGGATCTCTGCCGTGAGCTTCGGGCGTCGACAGATGTCCCGATCGTGATGCTGACTGCACGCGGGGAGGACGTCGACAAGATCGTCGGGCTCGAGCTGGGTGCAGACGACTACGTGGTCAAACCGTTCTCAGCGGGCGAACTCGTCGCCCGGATCCGCGCGATCCTCAGGCGGGGCCGGTCCCGCGATACGGGCCCGGTGATCACCGTCGGCGACGTTCGGCTCGACTCGGATGCGCGGACCGTGACGCGACGAGGGGACCCCGTCACCCTGGCGGCGCGCGAGTTCGACCTCCTCGCCCGATTGATGGCCGATGCCGGCCGGGTGGTGCGTCGCGAGCAGATCATGGACGAGGTCTGGGACGAGCACTGGTTCGGGTCGACCAAGACCCTTGACGTCCACATCGCTTGGCTTCGCAAGAAGCTCGAGGACGATCCCGCCCAGCCCAGATACATCACCACGATCCGAGGAGTGGGATTCCGGTTCGCGGCGCCCGAGGACGTGGCGATCGCGAACGGGTCTGGATAGGAGGCCGCGACGAAAGTCAGGACCCGCCTCGTCGCGGCGTTCGCCTACGTGTCCGTGACGATCGTCGTCGCGCTCGCGATCCCACTCGCGATCACGCTCGATCGCCGGGCGCGCGCCGAGCTCGAGCGTGAGAGCCTTGTGCGAGCCGGAACGATCGCCCAAGACGTCGGGGCGGAGAACCTCGCTCCCGACCGGCGGCCGACGCTTCAGACGCTCGTCAGTCGTGCGGCCGAGATGACCGACGGCCGAGTGATCGTCGTCGATGCGTCCGGCAGCCTGATCGCCGACTCCCAAGGGCCCGCGACGGGTGTGAACTACGCGACGCCACAGCGGCCCGAGGTCCGCGCCGCTCTCAAAGACCTTCCGACGTCGGTGATCCGGTTCAGTCAGGACCTCGGCGTCGACATCATGGCTACGGCCGTTCCGATCGTCGATGAGTCGTCCGGAACGGTTGCGACCGTCGTGGGAGTGGTTCGGATCACGCAGTCCATGGGCCAGGTCAACGCAGCCGTGCGGCGGGTCAGGCTCGGCGTCATGGGGATCGGCGTCGGCGGCCTCCTCGCGGGCTTGGTGCTCGCGTTGGCGCTCTCGGGGTCGTTCGCTCGGCCGCTGGGTCGGCTCGCCGACGCCGCGCAACGGTTC
>DATAEV010000131.1:0-11761 GCA_036257875.1 Actinomycetota bacterium
CCGGAGGCCGTGAACTTCATGGTGACCCACGGCCGTGGGATCGTGTGCCTGCCCGTCGCCGGCTGGCGGCTCGACGAGCTGCAGATCCCGCAGATGGTGAGCTCGAACGGCGGCGACGAGACCGCGTTCACGGTCTCGATCGACTTCGCACCCTCCACCACGACGGGGACGAGCGCCTCGGACCGGTCGGCCACCGCACGCGCGGTCGCCGACCTCGGCACCAAACCTCAGGAGTTCCTGAAGCCGGGCCACGTCTTCCCGCTCCGCGCGAAGGACGGCGGGGTGCTGCGGCGGGCGGGACACACCGAGGCCGCCGTCGATCTGACGACCCTGGCCGGCATGTTCCCGGCCGGCGTGATCTGTGAGGTGATGAACCCGGACGGCTCGATGGCGAGGCTGCCCCAGTTGATCGAGGTCGCGCGGGATCACGGGCTGAAGCTCATCTCGATCGCGGATCTGATCGAGTTCCGGCGGAAGCGCGAGGTGCTCGTGGAACGGGTGGCCGAGGCCACGATCCCCACGGCCTGGGGCGAGTTCCGCGCCTACGCCTACGAGAGCCTCATCGACGGTCGGACCCACGTCGCGCTGGTGATCGGTGAGATCGGCGACGGGACGAACATCATGACTCGGGTGCACTCGGAATGCTTGACCGGGGACGTGTTCGGCTCGCTCCGGTGCGACTGCGGGAGCCAGCTGGAGCACGCATTCGAGCTGATCGGAGCGGAGGGACGAGGCGTCGTCCTGTACATCCGCGGACACGAGGGCCGGGCGATCGGCCTGGCGCACAAGCTGCGTGCGTATGAGCTCCAGGACCACGGACGAGACACGGTCGAGGCGAACATCGAGCTCGGGTTCGCGGCGGACCAGCGGGAGTATGGGATCGGCGCACAGATCCTCGCCGATATCGGTGTGCAGACGATGCGGCTGCTGACGAACAACCCCGACAAGCGCGCCGGGCTCGAGGGTTACGGCCTCTCCATCGCCGAGCGGATCCCGCTCGAGATCGAGCCGACCTCGCACAACGCGGGGTACCTGCGGACGAAGGCTGAGAAGCTCGGGCACCTGCTGGACGTTCCCGGAGATCTCGGTTGAACGTGCTCCGCGGCGAAACGCTCGGTGCCGGCCGCCGGGTCGCGATCGTCGCCTCCCGGTTCAACGAGCTCGTGACCACGAAGCTCGTCGAGGGCGCGTGCGCCGGCCTGTCGCATCACGGGGTGGTTCCCGAGGACGTGACGGTCGCCTGGGTGCCGGGCGCCTTCGAGATCCCGCTCGTCGCGCTCCGCCTCGCGGCGTCCGGCCGGTTCGACGCACTGATCTGCCTCGGGGCAGTGATCCGAGGAGAGACCTCTCATTTCGATCTCGTCGCGGCGGAGGCGGCTCGCGGCATCTCGGAGGTCGGGCGGACGACCGGCGTTCCGTGCATCTTCGAGGTCCTCACGACGGACGACCTCGCACAGGCGTTGGCGCGCGCCGGCGGCGAGCACGGGAACAAGGGATGGGAGGCGGCGGGTTCGGCGCTCGAGATGGCGTCGCTGATGGGAGCGCTCCCGGCGGGGAACCCCGGATGATCGTCGTCCGGCCGTGGGGGCGTCTCGCAACGTACGCGCTGAATCAGCCGGCGACGGTCAGGATCGTCACGGTCAACCCGGGGGCGAGCACGGGAGCGCATTACCATCGCCTGCGCGAGGAGATGTGGATCGTGCTGGACCCGGGGCTCACGGTCGAGATCGGGAACCGGGTCGTCGAGGCAGCCGCCGGTGAGGAGTTCACGGTTCCGGCTGAGGAGGCCCACCGGGTGCGCTGCAGCGGCCCTGAGCCGGGCCGGATCCTCCAGGTCGCCTTCGGCTACTCGAGTGAGGACGATCGGCTGTTGGTCGAAGATGCCGGGAGCGACGATGAGTGGTAGCTCCATCGCCCCGGTCGACGGGCGTCGGCATCGACCCCTATACTTCACGGGCGCGAAGAGCGTTGCCACGTTCCTCATGCACCGGCGTGAGCCGGTGCTCGTTCATCATAGGAGGTGATGCGGGGTCTCAACAGATCCGCGTATCAACGACAGGATCAGGTCTCCACGGGTTCGACTCGTCGGGGCCGACGGTTCGCAGATCGGGGTAGTGGACACGCGCGAAGCGCTCCGTCAAGCGCGTGAGCTCGATCTGGACCTCGTGGAGGTCGCGCCGCAGGCCGATCCACCGGTGTGTCGGATCATGGATTACGGCAAGTTCAAGTACGAGCGAGACGTCCGTCAGAAGGAAGCGCGCAAGAAGCAATCGCGCACCGGGCTGAAGGAGATCAAGTTCCGCCCGAAGATCGATCCGCACGACTACGCCACCAAGAAGGGCCATGTCACGCGGTTCCTCGAGGCGGGGAACAAGGTCAAGATCACGATCATGTTCCGTGGGCGCGAGATGGCGCACACGGATCTGGGTCGCAAGATCCTGGATCGTCTCGTCTCGGACCTCGGAGAGCTGGTCGTCGTTGAGGCGATGCCGAAGCAGGAGGGGCGCAACATGATCATGGTGATCAGCCCCAACAAGCGGCATCTCGAGGCACGCGCGAAGGAACGGGCGCGCGAGGCCAGGGAGCAGGTGGTTTCCGCCGCCGCCCCCGCACCGGATCCCGTGCTGGGATCGGAGCCGCAGCTGGAGGTCGAGCTGCACGCGGAACCGGCCGCCGCATCAGACGAAGGGTAGATCGGACATGCCGAAGACGAAGACCCACCGCGCGACCGCCAAGCGTTTCCGCGTCACGCGGAAGGGCAAGGTCCTCCATCGCAAGGCCACGGGCAACCATATGCTCACGAAGAAGAGCGGCAGCCGGCGCCGTCGCGTGGAAGGTATGGCTGAGGTCAGCGCGACCAAAGAGCAGAAGAAGTTGAAGCGCCTGCTGGTGAGGTGACGACATGGCACGGGTGAAACGATCGGTCCACGCGAAGAAGAAGCGCCGCGAGGTGCTCAAGGCCGCCAAGGGCTACACGGGCAGCCGGCGGATCCGCCACCGGATCGCGAAGGAGCAGGTCCGCCACTCCGGCCTCTACGCCTACCGCGACCGCCGCGACCGTAAAGGCCAGTTCCGCCGACTGTGGATCGCTCGTATCAACGCCGCCGTCCGGCCGCACGGCTTGTCCTACTCCCGGTTCATCAACGGGCTGAAGACGGCCGGCATCGAGGTCGACCGCAAGATCCTCGCCGATCTTGCGGTCAACGATCCCGCGGCGTTCGCGTCGCTCGTGCAGACGGTCAAGGAAGCAACCGAGGCGCCCGCCGCCTGAACCCGGCGCCTCTCCGGTCGCATCGCCCGTCCCTCCGAACGTAGACTCCGGTCGTCCCGGAGCGCCTGCTGCGCGCAGAGGATCGTCCCGTGCTCACCAGTCTCAAGAACCCGAAGGTCGCCGCCGTCGCTCGCCTGAGGAAGGACGCCGCCCGTGAGCGGGAGCATTCGTTCCTCGTCGAGGGGGCCCAGGGGATCTCTGAGGCATTGGAACGGGAGCCGCCGGGGGTGGTCGCCCTCCTCGTCACGGACCCACTCGATCCGCTGGCGGTGCGGGCATCGCAGCGCGGGGTCGACGTCAGCCACGTGAGCCAGGACGTCCTTCGGAAGCTGACCTCGACGGTCACGCCCCAGGGGATCGTCGGCGTCGCGCCGTACCTGGATGTCGACCTGTCCGCCGTGCCGCACGGCGACCCCTCGTGTGTAACGGTCCTGCACGAGATCCGCGACCCAGGGAACGCCGGGACGGTCATCCGATCGGCCGACGCCGCCGGGGCGTCGGCCGTCGTGTTCACCGCTTCGTCCGTGGACGTGTACAACCCCAAGACCGTGCGAGCGTCGGCGGGGTCGCTCTTCCATCTGCCCGTCGTGCGCGGGGTCCTGACCGCTGAGGCGATCGGATCCCTGCGGGGCGCGGGCTTCCGCATCTTCGCGATGGATGTCGACGGTTCGGAGAACCTGTACGGGCTGGATCTTGGAGGCCCGGTGGCGTTCGTGTTCGGGAACGAGGCGCACGGGTTGCCGCAAGAGGTCGTGCGGCTCGCCGACGCAACCGTCCGCGTGCCGCATGCCGGCCGCGCCGAATCGCTGAACCTGGCTGCGGCGGCGACCGTGTGCCTGTTCGAATGGGCCCGCCGCCGGGTCGGCAAGGGCGCTGCCCTCGAGGCCTTGATCGCCGCCGCCGCGCACGACATCCGCTCGCCGCTGACGGCGATGAAGGGCTTCGGGTACGTCCTGGAGAAGCGCTGGCAGCAGCTCGACGACGATCAGCGCGACCTGATGCTGCGCGGGATCGTCCACGACGCCGACCGGATGGATCAGATCGTCCGGCTGCTGGTGGATGCGGCGCGGGTCGCCGCCGGCTCGTTCGAGCTGTTCCCCGATCAGACGGACGTGGCCGACGTCGTGATCGCGATCGCGGAGCTCCTCGGGCGCGACCCCGAGCATCCTCCGGTCGTGTGGTCGGGAGATCCCGGGCCGTACTTCGTGGATGCTGCGCGTTTGAAGACCACGCTGCTGTCCTTCGAGGAGGCGCTGGCGTGGTGGGCCGGCGAGGGGGCGACCACGATCGGGGCGGGGCGACAGGGCGTCAACCTGCACGTCTGGGCCTCGCGTGCCGGTGCCACGATCGATACTGCCGGCGCCGAGGCGCTCTTCGTCCCCCGCAAGCCCGGCTCCGGCGCCGGCAGCAAGATCGGGCTCTACGTCGCCCGTGCGATCGCCGAGACGCAGGGCGGGCGGGCGTGGGCGGAGGTCGACGGAGCGACGCTGTCGTTCCATCTGGAGCTTCCGCTCCCGCGATAGATCGCTCGGCCGAGCCGCGCGAACCGCCCGGTAGACTCGGCGGACCGATGGACCCGTCCGAGATGCTCCGCACCCTGGAGACGGAACGTGCGCGTGGTCGCGAGCTGTTCGCATCGGCGGGATCCCTGGAGGCGCTGGATGCCGCGAACGTCGCGGTGCTCGGACGGAGGTCGCCGCTCGGCGAGGTGCAACGGGCTCTCGGAACGCTCGAGGAAGCACGCCGTCGCGAATTGGGCAGGGCCGTCAACGAGGTCCGCGCCGAGCTGACCGACGCGCTGGAGGCACGCCGGGAGGAGCTCGCCCTCGATGCGGAGTCCGCGTTGCTGGCCGCGGACGCGGTCGACCTCAGCCTTCCCGGGCGCCGCCGGCCCGACGGATCCCTCCACCCGTTGACGCTCGTCGAGGACGAGATCGTGGGTCTGTTCCTCCGCCTGGGCTATCGCGTCGTGGAAGGTCCCGAGATCGAGGATGACTGGCACAACTTCCAGGCGCTCAACATCCCCGAGGACCACCCGGCCCGGACGATGAAGGATTCCCTCTACGTGTCGATCCCGGAGCATCCGGAGCTCTTGCTCCGCACCGAGACGTCCGCGGTGCAGATCCGCACGATGCAGTCGCAGCCTCCTCCCGTGTACATCGTCGCTCCCGGCCGCGTCTATCGACGCGAGACACCGGACCCGACCCACCTGGCCGTGTTCCATCAGGTCGAGGCGCTCGCGGTCGACGAGGGGATCACGTTCGCGGACCTCAAAGGAACCCTCGAGGCGATGGCCAAGGGACTGTTCGGCGAGGACCGGAAGATCCGGTTCACGCCGTCGTACTTCCCGTTCGTCGAACCGGGCGCCCAGATCGGTGTCACCTGTTTCCGCTGTGGTGGGGTCGGCTGCCCGACGTGCGGCAACGGGTGGATCGAGCTGCTCGGAGCGGGGATGGTGCATCCGAAGGTGCTCGAGAACTGTGGGTACGACAGTGACCGGTACACGGGGTTCGCGTTCGGCCTCGGGATCGAGCGGGTCGCGATCCTCCGGTACCAGATCCCCGATATGCGGCTCCTGATCGAAAGCGACGTTCGGTTCCTCGAGCGGTTCGGGGCCGCGTGATGCGCGTTCCGCTCGGCTGGCTCCGTGAGTACGCGCCGACGGATCTGGGCGCCGAGCGACTCGCGGAGATCCTGATCCCCCGAGGCGTGTTGATCGAGGCGATCGAACGTCCCTGGGAAGGTCTCGACGGTGTGGTCGTCGCGCGGGTCGTCGAGGTACGCGACCACCCCAACTCGGACAAGCTCTGCGTGGCCAGGATCCAGCACGGGTCCGGCGAGGCCGAGTTGGTGGTCGGGGTTCGCAACATGGTGGTGGGTGACCTAGTCCCATGGGCGCCGCCGGGTGCGCGCGTGCCCGTCCTCGCGGAACCACTCGCCGTACGCAGGGTCCGAGGGATCGACTCGAACGGCATGCTGTGCTCTCCGCGCGAGCTCGCGATCAATCAGGACCACGGCGGCATCCTGATCCTCAACGACGCTGGGCTCGACGTCGGCGAGGATCTCAAACGAGGTTTGGGCCTGGACGAGACCGTCCTGGATGTCGAGGTGGAACCCAACCGTCCCGACTTCCTGAGCGTCTACGGCGTGGCGCGCGAAGCGGCGGCCGCCACCGGCGTGAAGCTGGTGCCGCTCGAGACGGCCGTGGACGAGGTGTCTGATGCCATCGTCGATGCGGTGACCGTGCGGATCGACGATCTCGATGGCTGTCCGCGCTATGTGGCCCGCGCGGTCCGCGCGGTCGCTCATCGACCCTCCCCGCTCGCGGTTCAAGCACGGCTGACGGCCGCAGGGATCCGCCCGATCGACGCCGTGGTCGACGCGACCAACTACACGATGTTGGAGACCGGCCAGCCGCTGCATGCATTCGACATGGATCGGCTCGCCGGGCCCGGGATCGTCGTCCGGAAGGCGTCGGACGGCGAGCGGCTGACCACGCTGGACGACGTGGAGCGGATGCTCACGCGGGACGACCTGCTCATCTGCGACCTGGAGAAGCCCGTGGCGCTGGCGGGAGTGATGGGTGGCAGAACGTCCGAAGTGTCCGAGGAGACGACGGACGTGCTGCTCGAAAGCGCTTACTTCACCAGGAGCGGCGTCCTGCTCACCGCGCGCCGACTCGACCTTCATACCGAAGCTTCACACCGGTTCGAACGCGGGTCCGATCCCGAAGCCTGCCCCGATGCGGCCGCACGATGCGCGGCGCTCATGGTGCGCTGGGCCGGTGGCGAAGTGATGCGCGGGGTCGCCGAGGACGGACGTGCGCCGGAGCGGGCGTGGGTATCGCTTCGACCGACGCGAGCCAGCGCGCTCCTCGGATATCCAGTCCCCGCCGAGGCCGCGGTGTCGGTCTTCGACACCCTCGGGATGACGAACCGTCTCGACGGCGATCGGGTCGAGGTCGAGGTTCCCGGCTACCGCGCCGACATCGAACGCGAAGTGGACCTGATCGAGGAGGTCGTTCGCATCCAGGGGTACGACAACGTCGGATCGACGATGCCGAGGGCTCCGCATCCGGGCGGTGTCCCCGAGACGTACGCCTTCGCCCGCCGGGTCAAGGGTGCACTCGCGGCCGCAGGCCTGCGGGAGATCCGCCCGGTCCCGTTCGAGGCCGCCTCGGATCTCGCCCTGTTCTCGGACACGGACGCGATCCCGGTCACGAACCCATTGCGCGCGGAGGAAGGGTTCCTGCGAACGAGGTTGACGCCCGGGCTCCTGCACGCCGTCGCGTTGAACCAGTCCCGAGGGGTGGAGACCGTCCGGATCTTCGAGGTGGGCACGACGTTCCGCCTCGCCGATCCGTTCGTGGAGATCCGCAAAGCCGGGTTCGCCCTCTGCGGCGAGGACGCAGCAGGCTGGTGGAGCGAGCGACGCGCGCTGGACGTGCTCGACGCCAAGGGGGTCTTGGAGTCGCTGTTGGACGACGTCGGCGTGACCGAGTGGTCCTTGGGAGAGGCGCCCGGCGGCCCGTTCCATCCGGGGCGTTCCGCCCGGATCATGATCGGCGGGTCGCACGCGGGCGTGCTCGGCGAGATCCATCCACGCGTCGCCGAGGCGCTCGATATCACCGGCCGCGTCTCGGTGGGGGTCATCGGGCTCCGCGTCCTCCAGGCGGGCGCCGGGGGCCGATCGCACGCCGGCGACGTGCCGCCTCGTTTCCCACCCGTCCACCGGGATCTCGCCTTCATCGTGGAGGACGCGACGCCGGCCGGCGCCGTGCACGAGGTGCTCCGTCGGGCCGGCGGTGCTCTCCTCGCTTCGAGCATCCTGTTCGACGTGTACACCGGTGATCCGCTTCCTGACGGGTCGAAGAGCCTCGCGTTCTCGCTCGATCTCCGGGCCTCGGACAGGACGCTCCGGGATGAGGAAGCCCAGGAGGCCGTGGATCGGATCGTCGAGGAGCTCGAGCGCACGTTCGGCGCGACGCTTCGGACGGGGGGGCCTCCGGCCTCGCGGACACACGATTAGACTTCGGCACCCATGCCGCGCGAATACCTCCGGGACTACCTCTCCGTCGACGATCTGAGCTCGGCCGAGCTCCTGCACCTGCTCGACGTGGCCGATGCCTTGAAAGCGGATCGGACGCTCCACCGGAACGCGCTTGCCGCCCTGTCGATCGCGTTGCTCTTCGAGAAGGCCTCGACCCGGACCCGCGTCTCGTTCGAGGTGGGGATCGGGCAGCTCGGCGGACGTCCGCTGACGCTGTCGGGGTCGGATCTGCAGCTCGGACGCGGAGAAACGATCGAGGACACCGGCCGGGTCCTGTCTCGCTACGTGGACGCGATCGTTCTTCGAACCTTCGAGCAGGAACGTCTGGAGGCGCTCGCCGAGGCCGCCACCGTGCCGGTGATCAACTCGCTGTCCGATTTCGAGCATCCCTGCCAGGCGCTCGCGGATCTGATGACGATCCGGGAGCGTCTGGGCGCCCTGAACGGGAAGATCCTCACGTACGTGGGGGACGGCAACAACGTCGCGCATTCCCTGCTCCTCGCGGGCGCCAAGACGGGGATGACGGTTCGGATCGCCGCCCCCACGGGATTCGAACCGATCCCGCAGGTCGTGCAACGGGCCTCGGAGATCGCCGAAGAGACGGGCGGCGCGATCGAAACCCTGCCGGACCCCCAGACCGCGGTGAAGGGGGCGCACGTCCTCTACACCGACGTGTGGGCCAGCATGGGTCAGGAGGGAGACGCCGATGCGCGAGCGCTCGTCCTCCGGCCCTACCAGGTGAACCGGGCGTTGCTCGAGCTGGCGGATCCGTCGGCGATCGTCATGCACTGTCTGCCGGCCCATCGCGGCCAGGAGATCACCGACGAGGTGATCGACGGACCCCGATCGGCGGTGTGGGATCAAGCCGAGGATCGCCTGCATTCGCAGAAGGCCCTTCTCTTGCTGCTGTTCGACCTCGCTTGAGGCAGCGGGCCGGTATGCCCCGCTCCAACGACGACGTGGCGCGTGTACTGACGGAGTTCGCCGACCTCTTGGCGATCGTCGCGGACGACCCCTTCAAGCCTCGGGCCTACGAGAAGGCCGCACGAGCGATCGAGGGGTTCCCGGACGAGCTTCGCGACCTGGATGACGCGGGGATCCGGGCGATCCCGAACGTGGGCAAGTCGATCGCCGAGAAGGTTCGAAGCGTCCTGGAGACGGGGACGTTCCCCGAACTCGAGGAGCTCCGAGCGCAGGTGCCGCCGGGCGTCCGCGCGATGACCGCGATCCCCGGATTCGGTCCCAAGAAGGCGATGGTGGTCTACCGAGAGCTCGGGATCGACGTCCTCGACCAGCTCGTGGCCGCCGCTCGAGACGGGCGGCTCCGAGGTCTCAAGGGCTTCTCGGCGAAGACCGAGGAGAACGTGCTCGAAGCCGTCCAGCGCGCGCAGCGGGACACGGGCAGGGTCACGATCGACGTGGCGATGGGTGTTGCGGCATCCTTCCTGGTGCGTCTCCGCACGATCCCCGGCGTCCAACGGGCCGACCACGCCGGATCTCTGCGGCGGATGGCCGAAACGATCGGCGACGTCGACCTCTTGGTCGCGAGCGAGACGTCCGGCCCGATCATGGATGCCTTCACGACGCACAAGGACGTGGACCAGATCCTCGCACGCGGTGACACGAAGTCCTCCGTCGTGACGCGCTCGGGTCTGCAAGTGGATCTGCGGGTGATCCGGAGGGAGGCGTGGGGTGCCGCGATGATCTACTTCACTGGCTCGAGACCCCACAACGTGCGGATCCGCGAGATGGCCGTGCGTAAGGGCCTCAAGCTGAGCGAGTACGGCCTCTTCGAGGTCGAGACCGATGCGCTGATCGCTGCCGAGACCGAGACCGAGGTCTACGAACGACTCGGGCTGCCGTACATCGAACCGACCCTCCGCGAGGACCGAGGAGAGATCGAGGCGGCGCTCGCCGGCGAACTGCCGCAGGTCGTCACCCTGAAGCAGATGCGCGGCGACCTGCACACCCACACCGACCTCACCGACGGCGTCGCGACCCTCGAACAGATGCTGGAGGCGGCGGCCGCCAAGCGCTACGCCTATTACGCCGTGACGGACCACGCGCCGAACCTGGCGATGCAGCGGATGACGGACGAGAAGATGCTGGCGCAACGCGCGAAGCTTCGGAGGCTCCAGGATCGATTCCCGAAGATGACCTTGCTGCACGGAACCGAGTTGAACATCGATCCGGATGGCGCGGTCGACTGGCCGGCGGCCTTCCTCGAAGGATTCGACATCACGGTGGCGTCGATCCACTCACACTTCAATCAGTCGCGCGACACGATGACCCGCCGGATGATCCGGGCGATGGAGAACCCGAACGTCAACGTGATCGGCCATCCCACCACGCGCAAGATCGGACGTCGGGATCCGGTGGACCTCGACCTGGACGCGGTGTTCGAAGCGGCTGCGCGGACCGGCACCGCGCTCGAGATCGACGCCTACCCCGACCGGCTCGACCTGCGCGACGAGCACGTCCGGCGAGCGCGGCGCTCCGGCGTTCGATTCGCGATCGACACGGATGCCCACGCGGTCGGTCACCTGGACGCGATGCGCTACGGCATCGGCGTCGCGCAGCGCGGGTGGCTCACGAAGGACGACGTGATCGATACGTGGCCGCTCGCGAAGCTCCGCCGCTTCCTTCGGAAGGACGCGTGATGCCGCGATCGCCACGCCGGTCCTTCGCGCGACCCGCGACGGAGGTCGCGCCCGAGCTGCTCGGTCAGGTCCTCGCACGGCGGCTCTCGGATGGCCGTGTCCTGCGCGCCCGGATCGTCGAGACGGAGGCGTACGAGCAAGACGACCCGGCGAGTCACGCGTACCGGGGACGAACGCCGCGGGTCCGGGTCATGTTCGGACCTCCGGGACATCTGTACGTGTACTTCACCTACGGCATGCACCATTGCATGAATGTGGTCACGGGTCCGAAGGGGACGGCGAGCGCCGTCCTTCTCAGGGCGGCGCAGCCGCTTCAGGGTATCGACCGCATGTCCGTCCGGCGGGGAACGGACCGGATCCTGGATCTCTGTCGAGGACCGGGCCGCCTCGCCCAAGCGTTCGAGGTCGACCGGAGCCTCGATGGTGCGGACCTGGTGCGGGGGAGCGAGATATGGATCGAACGGGACCCCAGGGCCGCGCCCGCCATCGTCCGCTCCGGCCCTCGCGTCGGGATCCGCGTCGGAACGGACCGCCCCTGGCGTTTCTGGATCGACGGACCGTGGGTGTCGCTCAGCCGGCCGGCAGTGCCTTCGCGACGGTGATCGTGACGGTGTTCGTCTGGAAGTCGGGCACCCCGCCCGACGGCGTCTGATAGATGATCGTCCCGACCGGCTGGGTGCTCGTTTCGGTCCGGACCTGGACGTAGAAGCCGCTCTGCTCGAGTGTCGCGAGCCCGTCGGCCTGCGCGAATCCCACCACCGACGGCACGATGACCTTCTGG
>DATAEV010000136.1:0-7742 GCA_036257875.1 Actinomycetota bacterium
TGACCTCCCACACCACCGGAGACAGCTGCGGCACCTACGACAACACCGCATCGTTCACGAGCACGAACGGCGGCACCGGGTCGGACACGGCAACGATCACGGTGAACTGCCCCGACGTGACCATCACCAAGACCGCTGACGCAGCCTCGGTGAGCGCGGGCGATGACATCGGGTTCACGGTGACCCTCAGCAACACGGGTGCTGGCGACGCGACGGGGGTCTCGATCTCCGACGCGCTGCCGGGTGGCACCGGGGTGAACTGGTCGATCGATTCCAACACCCCGGCCAGTAGCTGCTCGATCACGGGCGCCGCACCGACCCAGACGCTCAGTTGCGGGCCGGCCACGGTCGCCTCGGGCGGGAGCATCGCGGTGCACGTGACCTCCCACACCACCGGAGACAGCTGCGGCACCTACGACAACACGGCATCCTTCAGGACCACCAACGACGGGACCGGGAACGCTTCGGCCTCGACGACCGTGGACTGCCCGGATGTGTTCGTCACCAAGACCGCTGATGCACCGCTCGTGGAGGGCGGCGACACGATCGGGTTCCTGATCACGGTGGGCAACAACGGGCCGGGGACGGCCAACGGCGTCACCCTCGCCGACACGTTGCCGACGAACGGCGGCCTCGCGTGGTCGATCGACCTGATCGACGGCCAGGCGCCCGGGTCGGAGCCTCCGTGCTCCATCACCAACGGCGTCTTGACCTGCGACTTCGGCAGCCTCGAGAGCGGCGCGTCGCACACCGTCCACATCACGTCGCCCACCGACTCGAGGACCAGTTGCGGCGCGGTGAACAACAGCGTGACGGTGGACGCGCTCAACGAGCCGAACACGCTCGAGTTCACGGCCAACGACCAGGCGAGCGCGTCGCTGACGGCGATCTGCCCGGGGATCTCGATCGTAAAGACGGTCAACCCGGTGAGCGGGAATCCTGGCGACACCGTGACCTACACGTACGTCGTCAAGAACACGGGCGACACCACGCTGTTCAACGTGAGCGTCGACGACGACGTGATCGGTCACATCGGCGACATCGCCAAGTTGGAGCCGGGCGAGACGGTTACCCTCACGAAGGACTTCGTCCTGCCCGCCGGCGATCCGGAGGTCACGAACGTCGGGACCGCCACGGGGACGGACGTCCTCGGTACGAAGGTTTCCGACAACGACGACGCGTTCGTGACGATCGTCAAGGCCGAGAACCCGCCACCGGCACCGCCGCCCACGGCCTTCACGGGCTCTGATGCGGCGCGGCTCGGTCTGATCGCGGGCGTGCTCCTCGCGCTCGGCCTGCTGGGGATCGTGCTCGGCCGGAAGCGTCGGGAGGCGTAAGCCTCGGAGGATGGGTGAACCCTGAGGGGGCCGGGCGGCGAAGCCGCCCGGCCCCTCAGTCGTTCCCGGGCCGGTCGTCCCGCCAGGTGAGCCGAAGGTGACGCGCCGCCCGCGCCTCGTCCAGCCGCCGGACGGGCGTCGTCACGGGCGCCTCGTGGAGCAGATCCGGATCGGACCGCGCTTCGGCGGCCGCCTGCCGCATCGCCGCTGCGAAGCCGTCCAGCATCTCCTTCGACTCCGTCTCGGTCGGCTCGACCATCATCGCTTCCTCGACGACGAGCGGGAAGTACACCGTCGAGGGGTGGTAGCCGAGATCGATCACGCGCTTCGCAACATCCATCGCGCGGACACCGGCGTCGCGTTCGAGGCGCGCCGCGGTGGCGACGAACTCATGCATCGGGCGAGCATCGGGGTACGCGAGCGGGAAGTCCTCCACGATCGCCGACGCGAGGTAGTTCGCGTTCAGCACCGCCAACTCGCTCACCTCTTGCAACCCGTCCGAGCCGTGGAAGAACACGTACGCGTAGGCGCGGACGAGCACCCCGAAGTTGCCGTGGAAGCCGTGCACCCGCCCGATCGAGCGGGGTGCGTCCTCCGACATCCGGAACGTACCGTCCGGGTCGCGCTCGACGCGTGGCACCGGCAGATAGGGCACGAGGGCCTCGACGACGCCCACCGGTCCGGCCCCCGGCCCTCCCCCGCCGTGGGGCGTCGCGAACGTCTTGTGGGTGTTGATGTGGACGATGTCGAACCCCATGTCCCCCGGCCGGCTCCGGCCCATGATCGCGTTCAGGTTGGCGCCGTCGTAATAGACGAGGCCGCCGACGTCGTGCACGATCGCCGTGATCCGGGCGATGTCCTCCTCGAACAGACCGAGCGTGTTCGGGTTCGTGAGCATCAGTCCCGCGACGTCCTCGTTCACGAGCCCGGCGAGCTTGTCGACGTCGACGAGGCCCCGGGAGGTGGACGGGACGGGGACCGCCCGGTAGCCGCCGAGCCGGGTGCTCGCCGGGTTGGTGCCATGCGCCGAATCGGGGATCAGGACCGTGGCGCGCGGGTTGCCGAGCTCCGTGTGATGAGCACGCATGATGAGCAGCCCCGTGAGTTCACCGGAGGCGCCAGCGGGAGGTTGCAGGGTCGCGCGCGCCATCCCCGTGATCTCACACAGGGCGCCCTCCAGCCGCCAGAGCATCTCCAGCGCTCCTTGCGCCGTCCGATCCGGCTGCAGCGGGTGCAGCCCCGCGAAGCCGGGCGCCGCGGCAGCCACCTCGGCAAGCTTGGGGTTGTACTTCATCGAACAGGATCCGAGGGGATAGATCCCGGTGTCGACGCCGTAGTTCATCTGCGACAGGCGCGTGTAGTGCCGGACCAGATCCCGCTCCGCGACCTCCGGGAGTCCGGGGGCCTGCCGGCGGCGATGCTTCTCCGGGGTCTCGGACGGCTCGACGTCCAGCTCGGGGAAGCTCCATGCCGCTCGGCCCGGTCGCGCGAGATCCCGAACGGTCCCCTCTCCGGGCGGCCCCTGGCGTCGGACGGGTGCACCCAGGCTCACGAGACGAGGACCTCCCCCATCGCTCCAGCGAGCGCGTCGATCTCTTCCTTCGTCCGGCGCTCGGTGACGGCCACGATCAGCGTCGCCTCGTCCACCCAGGGTGCCGGGACGCCGGCGAGGAACCCGCGATCGATGAGGGCGTCGCGGACCTCCGTGGCCGCCTTCGGCAGACGGAGGGTGAACTCCTTGAAGAAGGGTGCGCCGGGAAAGGCCGCTTCGACCCCCGTCAGGCCGGTCAGTGCCTGGAACGCGTACGAGGCCTTGGCGGCGCACTGACGACCGAGCTCCACCAGGCCCCCGGGCCCGAGCCACGCCATGTGGACGGTCGCGGCGAGCGCCATCAGGGTTTGGTTCGTGCAGATGTTCGATGTCGCTTTCTCCCGGCGGATGTGCTGCTCGCGCGCTTGCAACGTGAGCACGTATCCGGTTCGGCCGTCGACGTCGACCGTCTCCCCCACGATGCGCCCCGGCATCTTGCGAACGTGCTCGATCTTGGCGGCGAGCATCCCGAGGTACGGGCCCCCGTAGTTGAGGCGGTTCCCGAACGGCTGTCCCTCCGCGACGGCGATATCGGCTCCGAGATCGCCCGGCGGCGCGAGGATCCCCAGGGATGTCGGGTCGAAGACCTGGATGAGCATGGCTCCGGCGGCGCGGGCCGGTGCGCCGAAGGCCGTCACGTCTTCCAAGAGCCCGAAGACGTTCGGGTGCTGGATCACGACCGCCGCGACATCGGGGTCGATCTCGCTCGCCGGCGCGCTCCGGCCACCGGGGGTCTCGAGCATCTCCGGCACGTATCCCGACCCTCGTCCGTACGTGCGCAGCGTCTCGACGTAACGAGGGTCGACGCCGCCAGAGACCAGGATACGCGATCGGCCGCCGGCGCGGGCCATGTTGACGGCCTCGACGAGGGCCGTCGCGCCGTCGTACAGCGAGGCGTTCGAGACGTCGAGCGCCGTGAGTTCGCACACCATCGACTGGAACTCGAAGAGGGCCTGCAGGACCCCTTGGGAGAGCTCGGGCTGGTACGGCGTGTAGGAGGTGTAGAGCTCAGAGCGTCCTGCGAGCGCCCACACCACGCTCGGGACGAAGTGGTCGTAGGCGCCGCTGCCGGCGAAACACACCAGGTCATCCGCGGCCCGATCATGACGGGCGAGGGCAGCCAGGTCGGCCAGGATCTCCTGCTCCGATACCCCGCGGGGAAGATCCAGCGGCCGTTCCAAGCGGAGACCTTCGGGGATCTGCGAGAAGAGGTCGTCGATCGAAGGAACGCCGACCGCCGCGAGCATCTCGCGAACGTCGTCGTCGGTGTGGGGTGCGAACCTCACGGTAACGAGTGTACGGGTGGGGACGCCGGTCGCCGTCCCTCAGCCAGACGCATCCTCGAGTCCGTACTTGGTCACCAACGACAGATAGTCGCGCTGGTAGAAGACCTTGCATCGGATCTCCGGGTAGCGCTCACGGAGGCGACGCACCTTCCGGTTCTTCTTCGTCACCAGTTTCTGGTTCAGTGTGGTGATCTCGATGTAGAGGTCGAATTCCACGAGGTAGAAATCCGGGGTGAATCGTTGCACGACGTTGCCGTCACGGTCCCAGCCGATGTCGAACGACGTCGGCTCGTACTCCCATCCGATCTGATAGAAGTCGAGCAGACGCGCGAACTGGCGCTCGGATGCGTGCGCGAAGCGGACGGTGTCGCTCTTCAGCAGGGATGGCGCGAGAGGCTCGGCGCTCACGGCCCTCCTGCTGCGGCCCGTCGCTTGCCGGAGCCACGCTTCGCCTTCGTCAGGGCGTTCTCGACGTCCTCCCATACCCGATCCAACGCGATCGCGAATACCCCTTGACCCTGCCGGAGGAGGTCGACGACCGCCTCGGGTGAATCCGCCTCGTAGACGCCCCTGCCGTCCGAGATCAGGGTCACGGCCGTGACCGGCCGTTCCATCTCGCTGAGATGCTCCACGGCCGTCCGCACCCGCTGGAGCGAGACCCCGGTGTCCAGGAGGTTCTTGATCACCCGCAGGGTGACGAGATCCTGGAAGGAGTAGAGCCGCTGTGAACCACTGCCCGCGGCGTCGCGGATCGAGGGCGTGACGAGCTCGGTCCGGGCCCAATAATCCAGTTGCCGGTACGTGATGCCGACGATCCGGCAGACTTCCGGAACCCGATACCCTTGCTCGCTCATCTGGCGCGCTCCGAACCGCAAACGGGGAATCACGACGTTGTGATTCGGCAGCGTACGGGGCGTTCCGCGCCCCGTCAAGCGCCCGCCGGTCCTCACCCTCATCCCTCGGTGACGTCTCAAGTCCCCCGAGGCTCCGGCCGATGACCCTGGTAGTCAGGTCGGACTAGCGAGTCCGGCCCGGTCTGGAGGGGAGGCGGCGATGCGGACCAGGATCGTACGGATGGCGTTGGTGGCGGCCCTCGGGGGTCTCCTCCTCGGCGCGCTGCCGTCCGGTGCACATGGGGCCACCACCGCAGCCCGTCACCCCCGCCACGCGATGCTCACGGCCACCAACACCAGCCGGTATAACCACGCGTTGCACCGGGTGTGGATCAACCGGGACATGTCGGCGCTCGCGAAGAAGCATTCGTTGGCGATGGCCAACTCGAACACCCTGTTCCACACGTCCGATCCCGCCCGCTATTACCTCAGGGGCACGCAGTGGCACTACTGGGGCGAGAACGTGGGCGTGACCGGAGGCACCGTTCGGGACATGGAAGCCGCGTTCATGGCCTCTGCGCCTCACCGCGCGAACATCCTGTACCGCACGTTCCGTCACGTCGCGATCGGCGCGGTCCGGGTCGATGGCGCTCTGTGGGTGACCGTCTTCTTCTACAGCTGATCCATCACGGCGAACCGTGTCGGCTCTGCCGCTCGGAGCTCACGAAGCGAAGTCTTCGGGGCTGACGTTGTCCAGGAACTCGCGGAACTTCTCGACCTCCTCATCCTCGTCTCCGGGGATCAGGATGGATGCTTCGTCGAGAACGCCTTCCTCCGCGAAGATCGGGACCGCCATCCGAACCGCCAGTGCGATCGCATCGGACGGTCGCGAGGACACCTCGAACCCATCGGTCCCACGTTGCAGCGCGATGGTCGCGTAGAAGGTGCTGTCGCGAAGCTCCGTCACCACGATCCGCTGCACCTCGACGGTGAGGTCCTCGAGGATGTTCTTGAGGAGATCGTGGGTCATCGGCCTCGGAGTGACCACCCCTTGGAGGGAGAGCGCGATCGCCGCCGCTTCCGCAGCTCCGATCCAGATGGGCAGGTACCGCTCTCCCCCGCGTTCCCTCAGCAGGACGATGGGCTGGTTGGTGGGCAGCTCGACGCGCACGCCGGTCAGCTCCATCTCGATCATGGTTGCCCGATCATGGTGGCTGCAGCCAGCGTAGCGACGGCCCTCAGAACGGGCAACTCACCGGCATCGGGGCGGGCCTCAGGCCGCGGCGTCCGTCAGCAGGGCCGCGAGGACGTCCGGATCGGCGCGGAGGGCCGCGAGATCGTCCACCCGCAAGATGTCCGGCAGGTTGCGATAGCGCTCTCGGTAGTCGAGGCCGTAGCCAACGACGAACGTGTCCGGGCAGTCGAAGCCGACGTACCGCGGGAGGAGTGGAACGATCCGTCGGACCGAGCGATCGAGGAGCGTGCAGATCTCCAGGCTCGCCGGGCCCCGGGCGCCCAGCACGGAGAGCATGTAGCGCGAGGTGAGCCCGGTGTCGACGATGTCCTCGACGAGGACCACGTCGCGGCCCGCGAGATCGACCTCGACGTCGAGGAGGATCTGGACGCGCCCGAACGACTCCTCCGCGTCTCCGTAGCGGCTGATCGCCATGAAGTGCGTCTCGACGGGAAGGTCGACGGCACGGATCAGGTCCGCGAGGAACACGGCGCCGCCCGTGAGGACCGTTACGAGCACGGGCTCCCGCCCCACGTAGTCCCCGGTGATCGTGCGGCCGAGTTCCTCTACCCGGCGCCGGACGTCCTCGCGTCCGTACAGGACGCTCGCGACCTCCGTCATGTCGCCGAGCAGGCTACCAGGGCGCCTGTCGAGGCCGTGGAGCTCCTGTGGTCAGCCGGAGAGCGCGCGTACCGCCCCGACGATCGATCGTCCGAGGGACATGCCTGCGCGCGCCCACCACGGACCCGAAGACGCAGGCGGCGGCGGCACCGTGCTAACGATCAGCGGAACCGAGCCGATCGTATGCCCCGGGATCGACACGATTAGCGTTCCCACGCGAGAGCCAGGGATCGGCGGGAAAGCGGCATGTGGGTCGGCGCTGATCCGCTCACGGAGGCGATCGATCGAGGTTGTCGGGACGAGCGCGGACAGCTCGGCTCCCGCAACGACCGGCACCGTTCCTCCACGGATCGCCAACGTGCCCTCATCGCCCCCTTCGGACGCGAGTGTCCGCTTCGTGAATCCATCGAACCCGTAGGCGAGCAACGCGGCCGCGTCCGAGAACGGATCGTGCGGCGCGCCCAGGACGATCGCCACCAGTCGCCGGTCGCCGCGGGCAGCAGATGCGATGAGACAGGACCCCGCGAGGAGCGTTGAACCCGTCTTGGTCCCGAACGTCCCCGGATACAGCCAGAGGAGCGCGTTGCGGTTCTGGATGCGGCGATCCGGGCCCTGCGCGGCCGGAATCGTCCGGAACCGCGTGGCGGTGATGCGATCGAAACCATCGATCGCTTCCACCGCCCGGACGAGGCGCAGGAGATCGCGGGCGGTCGAGCGGCCACGGTCATCCAGTCCGGTGGACGAGAAGAACACGGTACGACGCATGCCGAGCCGATGCGCCCGCGCGTTCATGACCCGGACGAACGCCTGCTCGCTCCCAGCGATATGGATCGCGAGTGC
>DATAEV010000147.1:0-11662 GCA_036257875.1 Actinomycetota bacterium
CGCGCCGGAGATGCTCGGGTTGGTGCAACACGCGAAGGCGTACGAGCGGCTGACGATCGAGGCCGCGCTCACCGGATCGCGCGATACGGCGCTCAAGGCGCTGCTCACGAACCCGCTCGTCGGAGACGTTGATCGTGCGGCTCCGATGCTCGAGGCCCTCCTGGACGCGAACCGCGCACATCTGCCCCGGTTCTTCGCGGTCTAGCCTCCGGGCAGCTCGGCCTGTCCGCCAGGTGTGCACGACGCTCACCTTCCCCGAACGTCGGACGCGGTCCCTTGACCCATCCCGGCGCGTAAGGCTAGCATCCCGTCGGTTCGTTAGGAAAGTTTCCTGACTGATCGAGGGTCGCGGCCCTCGGCGAGGGAGAACATCACGGCCGCACGGGAGACCTACGCCACGGGGACACCGAGCCTGCTTCGCGCGATCAACGAACGAACGGTGCTCGAGTGGATCAGGGGGAACGGCCCTGTGTCGAGAGCCCAGATCGCTCGGGATTCGGGGCTGTCTAAGCCGACTGTGTCCCAAGCGCTCACGGCGCTTGTCCAGGCGAACCTCGTGCGTGAAGCGGGCCGTACTTCCGGGGGGAAGGGTCCAACGGCTGTGCTGTATGAGCTCAATCCCACCGCCGGCTGGGTCGTTGGGATCGATGTCGGGCGCGAGAACGTCGGCGCTGCCGTGTCGGATCTGACAGGCCAGATCGTGGCGGAGCGGCGTCGACACGTCCGCGCGCGGAGCTCGAGGGTACTGATCGAAGCGATCGGAGCGACATCCCGTGCCGCTGCGACAGACGCCGGCGTGGCGTGGCGGAAGGTCACTGTCGCCGCGGTGGGCAGCCCCGGCGTGTTCGGCTCCGCCGGACATCCAGCACTCGCTCACAACCTACCTGGATGGGAGAGGAAGGGAGTCCTGGACGCGATCCGTCACGAACTGTCAGTGCCGGTCGAATTCGAGAACGACGTCAACCTGGCTGCGTTGGGCGAAAGGTGGAGGGGCTTGGGACGCGGTGTCGACGACTTCGTGTATTTCCACGTCGGAACCGGTGTTGGGATGGGGATCGTCGTCCGAGGAGAGTTGTTCCGTGGTGCCAGCGGTGCTGCCGGTGAGATCGGCTACCTCCCTCTCGCGGCTGCCGATCCGCATGACCGAGCAAATCGGCGTCGGGGTGCTCTCGAGTCAGCGATCGGGGCCGACGGCGTCGTCGCGGCTGCGCGACATGCAGGGATGCGCAGAGTCACGACCGCAAACGACGTATTCGAGGCAGCGCGAAAGGGCCACGCGAAGGCGCAAGCGGCGGTCGTCGCAGTCGCGCAAGGGATCGCCTTGGGCTTGGCGGCAGTTGTGCCAGTGTTGGATCCGGAGCTTGTGATCCTGGGCGGGGGGATCGGGCGCAATACCGATCTCCTCAAGGAGCCGATCGAGCGAGAGCTCCGCGCGCTATCGCCATTCCGGCCTCGGATCGAGGTGTCGGCGCTCGGTGAAGAGGCGGAGTTGACCGGTGCGGTCGCATTCGCTCTCGACATCGCGCATCAGCGTCTGTTCGCACGTGGTGAGTCGAGGAAGGGGATCGCGGTATGAATAGCCTGCCGAAGGTCGGATGCCGCGTGAGCGAGGAGGGAATGACGATGAGGAGATGGCTCATAGGACTCGCGGCTGTGGTGCTCGTCGCCATCTCGTGCACGAGCAGCAACTCGGAGTCTGCCAACCCGAGCGCGTCGCATGAGCCCGTGACGATCACGGTCCTCGACTACTACGGGTCGGCCACGCCGTTCTCGAAAGAAGTGATCGCAGGGTTCGAGCACAAGTATCCGTGGATCACGGTGAAGTACGAGGCAGGAGATTGGGACACGATGCACGAGAAGTTCACGGTGCGCGTGACGTCCAATGATTCTCCCGATGTCGCCACGATGGACATGACCTGGATCCCCACCTTCGCGTCGAAGCAGATCTTCGCTGACCTCGGGGACCTGTCAGGTGGACAGCTGAACGGCCAGCCGATCGAGAGCGCCTACAGCCAGGGCGCCCTCGATGCGATGAAGTACAACGACGCCTATGTCACGATGATGTTCGACTTCGATACGTACGCCCTCTACTACCGTGCGGATCAGTTCGACAAGAAGGGGGTCAAGGTCCCGACGAACTGGGACGAGCTCTCGTCGGCCGCACAGCAGGTGGCTGAAGATACCAACGGTGACGGTCGGTGCGACAAGTACTGCTTCGAGGTCGTTGGGACCACCGACTGCTTCCACTGGTGCCAGTTCCTGTTCCAGGACGGCGGCAGCGTTCTGAACGCGGACAACACGGCCGCTGCGTTCAATTCCGAGGCGGGGTCGAGCTCCCTGGAGTACTACAAGAGCTTCCTGGACAACGGCTCGGGGATCTACTGGGCCGACGCTCAGGGAGACCCGATCCGCGGGATCAAAGACGGAACCATCGGCATGTTCCTCGACGGCCCCTACTACATGGGGTTGCTGAAGAACGCCGCGCCCGAGCTGTCAGGAGACTGGAAGGTCGCCCAGGCGCCCTACTCACAGCAGCCGGGAAGCTACCTCGGCGGCACGGGGCTGTCGATCCCCGTGAACGCGCCGCACCCGCAAGAAGCATGGTTGTTCGTCCAATACATGCTCGAACTTCCGCAGCAGATCGGGGTGTTCACGCTTGCCGGCGCCGCCCCCGCGACCTCGGCCGCGCTCGACAGCCCGGAGCTGACGAAGCCTGACCCTTACTTCGACGGACAGGTTCCGTTCCCGATCTTCAAAGACACGATGGCCACCGCGACGCACTTCCCCTACGTCGACCAGTGGGAGACGATCGACACGGACATCGGCGACATGGTGAACTCGGTCTTGCTCGGGAAGGCGACCGCCCAGCAGGCGGTCGCGGATGGCGCGACCCAAGTGAACAACGACCTATCGGGATAGATCATCGCTACGACGTCGGTCGAAGTACGGCTGCGCGGGGGGCGCAGGCCGCGGGGACGTAGGCGGCGCTACCTGACCGCCTACATCCTGATCGCGCCGGCCCTGATCTCCGCTCTCGCATTCCTGTACATCCCGATCATCTTCTCCGGGTTCTGGAGCTTCACGAAGTACAGCGGACTCGGGCACGCGAAGTGGGTCGGGCTGGACAACTACGTCAGCCTCTTCGCCGACGAGAAGTTCCGCAAGGCGCTGTTCAATACCTTCCTGTTCGTGATCCTCGGGATGGGCATCGGTCCCATCCTTGGATTCCTGTCTGCTCTCCTCCTGAATCAGGCGATCCGTTTCCGAGGTTTCTTCCGGGCTGCGTACTTCGTACCGGTGATGACGTCCCTGGTCGTCGTGGCAACGATCTGGAAGGTCCTGCTCAACGACAATGGGGTGATCAACCAGATCCTCTCGTTCTTCTCGATCCCGACGAGATCCTGGCTCAGCGGGACATCGACGGCCCTCCCGGCGGTGGTCGTGACGAGCATCTGGCAAGGCTTCGGGTTCGAGACGGTGGTCTTCCTCGCCGCGCTGCAGTCCATCCCGCGTGACCTGTACGACGCCGCGAATGTCGACGGGGCCAGCTACTGGCAGCGCGTGTTCCACGTCACGCTGCCGGGTTTGAAGCCGACGATCATGTTCGTCTACATCATCGGCATCATCGGCAGCTTCCAGGTGTTCGACCAGATCTTCGTGATGACGGCCGGCGGGCCGATCAACTCGACCCGAACGCTCGTGTTCGACCTGTACTCGCGGTTCTCCCAGCTGGACCTCGGGAAGGCCTCCGCGGTGGCGTACGTGCTGTTCGTGATCCTGGCCGTACTCTCCTACGTACAGATCTTCATCTTCGAGCGGGTCCGGCGATGACGGATACGGCGCGCACGCTCCCTCGCGAACAGGCGGTCGCGAAGCCGGCCATCGAGAAGCGACAGCAACCGAAGCGTCCGGTACGCCGCACGATCCTCTACGCGGCGTTGATCATCACGTCACTCGCCATGATCGGGCCGTTCTATTGGGCGTTCGCGACATCGTTCAAGCCGAGCGGCGACGTGTTCGCATCGCCGCCGAAGCTGATCCCGAACCCCTGGACCGTGCAGAACTATCGCGACGTCTTCACGCTCCTGCCCTTCCCTCGATACTTCCTGAACAGCGTGATCGTGACCGGGACGATCGTGGCACTCAACGTCGTGTTCGACACGGCCGCGGCGTACGCATTCGCGAAACTGCGGTTCCCCGGCCGCAACGCGTTGTTCTTCCTGCTGCTGATCACGCTCATGGTGCCATTCCAGGTGAACCTGATCCCGCTCTACCGGTTGATGGTGGCGCTGCACAACATCAGCCCACTCCTCGGTGTCGACACGTACTCGGCCCTGATCCTGCCGGGGATGATCCAGGTCTTCGGTATCTTCCTGATGCGCCAATTCCTCCAGTCGATACCCGACGAGATCCTCGAATCGGCTCGGGTCGACGGTGCGTCCGAGTTCATGATTCTGCGGAAGATCGTCTTCCCGATCGCGGCCCCCGGCATGGCCGCGTTGGCGATCTTCGTCTTCCTGGGGGCGTGGAACGATTTCTTGTGGCCGTTGATCGTCACGAACTCGGATTCGATCCGGACGCTCCCGGTGGGTCTGGCGTTGCTCGCACGCAAGAACACGGTCAACTGGGGGGACACCATGGCGGGGACGGTGCTCGCAGCAGCCCCCCTGATCGTGGTGTTCCTGATCCTCCAGCGGCGCTTCATCGAGGGTCTGACGACCGGCTCGGTCAAGGGGTGACGTCGTAGACCCGCACGACGTGACCGTACGCCTCGATGTTCACGCGCTCGGTCGTCCCACCCGGCACACGGAGCTCCGCCTCGACCGGCGTCCGACCGTGGTTCGTGCACACGATCACCCCGCCTTCAGCCCCCACCAAGTGACCGGTAGTGACTTCAGGGTGGTCGACGATCTGGACGATACCCGCGAGATCCGCTAAGCCCCGATACAGACCGTACGAGCGGTCCTGTGGTTCGTGAGCGTCCGCGCGGGCCGCGAGGAGGAGCTCGATCGGATACGCGCAGGTCACGGTGTGTCCGTTCCCGCGCTCAGCGACCACGAGGGCCGGCTCACCGTCGTTATCGAGCGCGATCGGATGGGCATCGGTGAGCCTGAGCCGGATCCCCCGAAGATGCAGGTCACTCCCGGACGCCGACGGCGGGAGTTGGAGTTCGTCACCCGGTTCGAATGGGCCCCATCGCTCGAGGAACCGGAGTGCTATCGGGCTGCCGACGGGGGCGCGGTCGCCGATCCGACAGCCGGCGAGATCGTCCATCTGCGGGATCGCCACATCCGCCGAGCACGAGAGGTAGAGGGTTCCACCGGGCCCGAAGAACGCTTCAGCCCCGCTCCAGAAGCTCGTGCGGACGTGGAGATGGGAGCTTGAGGTCGATGCGAGCGGGGCCGGGAGGAGCAACACCCGCACGTCTGGCCACGCGTCGTCGAGTCGTTCTCGAGGGAACGACACGGTGATTCCGGCCCGAGCCGCCAGGACGAACGCGTTCAGCCACGCGCTGACGAGCGGTTGGATGTCACGATGGGGCGCCCATGCCGTTTCGGCAGGTACGTACGGCCCGGAGGATGGGCCGAGCCCATACGCGGCGGCGTCGTACGGATACACGTACTCATGAGGGACGGCGAGCGCCGCCTGGGGTGGCGCGGGCCCGTCCGACGCGTAGCGTGCGAGGTCCATCTCCCGGATCCCTTGGGCGAGCTGGGCGAGACCCTCGCCGCGCGGGCGTGGTCGCCCGCGGTCGTCGGTGACGCCGAACTGTGTCTCGTGCGGCTGCCTGACGTAGGGAGCACGGCGACAGGCCGCCGGCTCCGCATCGGTCCAACACCACGCGAAGAAACCGGCGGCGCCATATCCGAAGGACGCCCACGTGAGCAGCCGGTCGTACTGAGCGATCGAATCCGGCTCGAACTGGGCGCTCGACGCGCCGTACTCGTGGACCATCACGGACTTGCCGGCGCCGGCCGCGAGCGAGGTCTCGAACGCTCCCGCGTGCGTCATCCGAGGAGACAGCAGGGCATCCGGGTACAGATCCTCCTGGTAGATCGGGTACGGATGGACGCAGGTGAAGTCCAACGCGTCGGCGACGACGTCGGCACGGAAGGGACCCCAGCCGATCTCTTGTCCGGACGTGCCGATCGTGATCAGGTGTCGTGGATCTTCGCCATGGATCGCGTCGACGATCATCCCGGTCCACGTTCGCGCATCATCGTCGGTCGTTTCGCGGAAGAGCCAGAAGGGTGGCTCGTCGGTCAGGTCCCACGCGAGGAGAGCCGGGTGATCACGCCAGCGGCGAGCGAGCATCGCCGCGTGCGCGGCTTGGAGGCGCCGCATCTCGGGGTCCGCGTGCGGGTGACGCCCGTTTCGCCATGGGACGTCCCAGTAGGCGTCGCCCACCTCCCCGCCGATGAACAGGGTCGGGTGCAGCAGGATCCCGTGACGCCGAGCGGCTTCGAGGACGTCGTCGAGGATCCGCAGGTGCTCATCGTCGTATCGCCCTTCCGCCGGTTCCACGGCCGCCCAGAGGATGTCGATCCGTACGCTGTCGAGTCCGGCCGCCGACATGGCTGCGAAGGCCCTATCGAACGTGTCTGCAGTGACCCGCCAAGGCCAATCGGGGCCTTCCACCGGCACCAGGTGCGCACCGACGGGGATGAACGGTCGTCCGTCGCGCTCGAGGTAATGCCGCCCCATCCGAACGAGGGAAGCTGGAGCGACACTCATGCTGATCCCGGTGACATCGTGTGGAGCGAGCGGATCCCCTGAGGCGAGATGACCTCCAGGGTCGTGCCGACCGGAGGATCCTCGATCGTGACTACCAACGCGCCGCCGTCTATCTCCAACCGCATCCGAGCGATCGCCTCTTCCCGCTCGAGCCACCAGCCGACCAGCTCGGCGATCGACATGATCGTCAGATACTCCCGGGAGACCGCCCACTTCATGAACCGCTCGACGGCGCTCGCATAGTCGCTGCGATCTCCCGGGAGTCGTCCGTAACCGGCGTCGGGGGGATCGATGAACAGGTGCGCGAGTCCCTCACGCTCAAGGGCGTCTTCCACCACCGTTGTGAGGATCTCCTCGAAGGCTTCGGGGTGGGCGGATCGTCGCCGGACACCCTCGCCGAGCGTGTTATACGAGCAGCACCCATTGGGGAACGCAGGATCCGACGGATCGGTGCTGATCGGGATCTGGAGGAAGGGTCTGCGCTCGTCCGGATCGGGATGGGTCCGCGCGTACGCGGCATCCTCGGCCCGGGTGCTCCATGGTCGTCGGGATGGATGGAACGGGAGACCGTCGGTGATCGAGACGTTGCTCCCGATCGAGGACTCGCCGCGATAGTCCAGTTCCTCGAGCACATCGGCGGTTCGATCCCAGGCATCCAGCTGGAAGTGGGGCAGGCGGAACAACCCTCGGTCCTCGACGCCGAGCAGGTCGCGGTAGACGTCGCCGGCTCGGACGACCTCCTGGCGCATCTCGTCGATCTTGAGCGAAGCCCAGTGCTCCGCGTTCCAATGGGAGTACGGATGGCTGAAGGAATGGTTGTAGTACTCCACACCTCCGGGGAAGGATCCGGGCTCGGCTTCGATGTTCTGCGCCGCAACGAAGATGCCGTAAGACTCGAAGCCCGCGTGTTGTGCGACGTCCACGGACGGCGCGACGTACCGGGAACAGCTGGGCTCGACGCCGGAGGGATGATCGACGTCGCCATCGATGACGAGCGCCGCACGCTTGCCTTGGGGCCATGGCCAGATCGACACGAGGCCGACGCCCCGCGCGGCCTCCGCGAGCGCCAACCGGGCCGCGCGCACCGTGGCGCCGATGCTGTTCCGGTCGAGCGCAGTGGCCGGGTAAGGGAACCGAACGGATGGCAACCCACTGCACGCCGGAGACGCTGCGCCGGCGAGGATCGTTCGGGGCGCTCCGGCGAGCGAGGCTGCCACGGCCGCGTCGACGGTTGGCGCGGGCACGACGAGCGTGGGGATCGGTTCGATGACCCCGGGCGGGCTGATCCGTTCGAACGGATACCCCCAGGCTTCGAGGAACGCGCACCAGAATGCCGCGTCCGCCCATCCCGCTTGCGCGTACGCAGGGACGACGACGCCCAATCTCGGCGCCGCCATCCAGCCGTCAAGCGTCAGCGTGGCTACGGTTCCCTCCGTCGGACCGTTCAGCGGGAAGATGTTCCGTATCCTAGCTACGACCTCCGGAGGGACGGCTGCATGCGGACCGACGAGCTGCTCGACCGGTATCAGGGAACGTTGATACGTCACACGGCTTTGATCACTGGGGCGGGAACCGGTATCGGCCGAGCCTCAGCACTGGCGCTTGCGCGAGCGGGAGCGGACGTCGCGTTGCTCGGCAGACGATCGGAGCCACTCGAACGCGTCGCTGCCTCGGTCGACGGCTCGGGCCGGCGAGCCCTTGTAGTTACCTGCGATGTCAGGGATCCAGACGCGGTCTCCGACGCCGTTGAACGAGTCACCGATGGGCTCGGATCCGTTGACGTCGCCGTGGCGAATGCGGGGGCGGCTGGGTGGGGCCCCCTGGATGAACTCACACCGGAACTCCTCCGGTTGGCGCTCGCGACCAACGTGGAAGGCGTCGTGAACGTCGCTCGCGTCCTCGTGCCGGAGATGCGTGAGCGCGGTCGCGGCAAGCTGATCGTGATCGCCTCCGACAACGGGCGTCGGCCGGAGTCGGAGGGGAGCGCGTACGTCGCGTCGAAGTTCGCCGCCGTAGGTTTCGCGCTATCCCTATCGCAGGAGCTCTACGCGAGCGGTGTCGGTGTACATGTCATCGAGCCGGGATGCGTCGATACGGATTGGTATCCAGCTGACGAAGACGCGCCGCGCGAGAAGATGCTGAGCGCCGACGATGTCGCGCTCGCGGTTCTGTTCCTCGCCACGCTTCCTTCGCAGATCGTCCTGGAGGAGCTGTTGTTGATCCCAAGGGCGCTCCTCGTCGAGCCATGGTGAGCGGGTGAGGCCCGCATCGAGACCGCGTGTCACGCTGATCGGGAACGCGAACGTCGATGTCATCGTTCGGCCGGTCGCCTCGCTACCGGAGGCAGGAACCGAGCAAAGGGTCGACAAGATCGAGGTGCGGCTGGGCGGAGCTGCAGGCATCAGCGCTCTCACCCTTGCTGGATTGGGGATCTCCTCGCGGGTGATCGCGTGCGTCGGATCGGATCCCATGGGGTCATTCGTCCGTGATGTGCTCCGCGTCCGAGGCCTCTCGGTTGACGACGTCGCCGTTCGAAGCGGCGAGAGCACGGCGGTCTCGATCGCGTTCGAGTCGCCGGCCCGCGATCGATCGTTCCTGATCGGCCTTGGGTGCCTCGCCGGATTCAGCGAAGAGCTGATCCCTGATGATGCGCTCCGCGCGGACGCGGTGATGATCGGAGGTTATTTCCTCGCGCCTCGTCTCCGCACCGCGCCGACCGAACACCTTCTTCGGAGCGCGAAGAGGAATGGGGCTCGAACCTTCTTCGATACAGGGTGGGATCCGGGGGGCTGGCCGGCGTCCACCCGGGAGGAGGTGTGTGCGCTTCTACCTCTGGTCGACGTCTTCTTGCCGAACCTCGACGAGGCGGTCGCCCTGACAGGGACGAGCGAGGCCGAACCAGCCGCTCGAGCGTTGCAGAGTGTGTCCGGCGGCCTCGTGATCGTGAAGCTGGGGGCCCAAGGGTGCATCGCCGTGTCGTCGGGAGGCCCCGCGATGCGGATGTCGGCTCCCGCGATCGACGTCGTCGACAGTATCGGTGGCGGAGACGCCTTCAACGCTGGCTTCATCGCGGCCCTCCTCGGAGGCAGGGACGTCATGGATGCGCTCGAGCTAGCCGTCCGTGTGGGGTCGGAGGTCGTCTCTCGTTCATCACAAGACCGCTATCCGTCTTGGTCTGAGCTGTCGTGAACGCTGCAGGAACGAGTTTTCGGACCACTGATCTGCAAGGGAAGCAACGCGGATCCGGACGCTGTCCGTGGGGGCGCTACAGCGGTCTTCACTAGGACCCACCGCAGAAGGCATTCATCGAAGGCGTCACACTGACCGGTGTGAAAGGCTGACCCCGTGCGGGTGGCGCTGATCGGATCCGGTTGGATCCAGGACTTCCACGCACGCGGTGTGCAGGCGTATCCGAGGGCCGAGCTCGTCGCGGTAGCGAACCATCGCGAGAAGAGCGCTCGAACGCTCGCGGAGCGGTACGCGATCCCGCTCGTGACCACGGATTGGCGAGCGCTCACGGAGGGGGATGCGATCCAGGCGGTCATCATCGCCACTCCCAACGCGCTCCACGCCGAGCAGTCGATCGCCTTCCTGGGAGCCGGCAAGCACGTGCTGGTCGAGAAGCCGATGGCGGTCTCGGTCGCGGAGTGCGACGCGATGATCGACGCTTCCCATCGCGGGGGCGCCTGGCTGATGGTTGCCCATTGTTGGCGGTTCCACCCTGACGTGATCGCGATGCGCGACCGGATCGCGAGCGGCGAGCTCGGCGAGATCGTCAAGACCCGCGGCTACGGTGTCCATGCCGGCTGGGGCCCGAAGGGCTGGTTCGTCGATCCCGTGCTCGCCGGCGGCGGTGCGCTCGTGGACATGGGAGTGCACGCGATCGACACCGCGCGATTCGTCCTGGGCGACCCCATACCCGAGCGGGTCTGCGCTGCCGTCGGTACGCGGTACGGCACCTACAGCGTGGATGACGACGGGATCATCCTGATCGGCTGGTCCAACCGGACGAACAGCGTGGTCGAATCGGGCTGGCGGCACCCGCACAAGGAAGGGATGGAGGCCGACACCGAGGTGTACGGCACGAAGGGATACGCGCGCATCTTCCCTCGGGAGGAGCCGCGCGAGGATTACGATCACACTTCCCAGCTCATGTACACGGCCCAGATGCACGAGTTCCTGAACGCGATCGAACAAGCGAGGGCTCCCCGGCCGTCGGGGGACGATGGTCGGGTCGTGATGGAGGTCGTGGAGCGCGCGTACGCGTCGGCGGGTCATGACGCGTGACCACCGTCCTGGGGGTCGACGGGGGTGGACGCAAGACCTACGCGGTCGTCGTCGATGCGTTCGGCACGGTCCTCGGTGCCGGGGCGGCGGGACCCTCGAACTGGGAGATGGCCGGCGTCGACGTCGCTCGCGACGCGATCACCGAAGCGGCCGACGGTGCGCTCGCCGACGCGGGCATCGTGCGCGGAGCGATCGACGCATCGGTCTTCGGTCTCGCCGGCGTGGATTGGCCGTCGGACATCGATCGGCTGCTCGGAGCGATCGGCCCGCTCGGGCTCGGTGGGCCGAGTCGGATCCTGAATGATGCCTTCGTGGCGCTCCGCGCCGGAACGGTCCAGCCGTGGGGCGTTGTCGTCGTCGCCGGCACCGGCACCGTCGCCGCCGGGCGCAACCCGGCCGGCGATGAGTTCCGCACGCTGGGCGAGGGCGCGATCTTCGGCGACTTCGGCGACGAGTTCGACGTGTCGGAGCTCGCCGTCCGCGCGGTAGCCGACCAGTACACAGGACGCGGTCCCTCCACCGCGCTGTCCGAGATGCTCTGTGAGCACCTGGGCGCGGAATCGGTGGCCGCGATGCTGGAGAAGCTCTGCCGCGAGGATCCGCGGATCCGCTCGCCCGAGGTGCAGATCCTCACGCCGCT
>DATAEV010000148.1:0-5895 GCA_036257875.1 Actinomycetota bacterium
CGGGATCGGATCCGAAGAACCTTCCCCGACGTGCTGGAACTCTCGATGGGGATGTCGTTGGATTACCAGGTCGCCATCGAGGAAGGCGCTACGATGGTGCGCATCGGAACGGCGTTGTTCGGTCCCCGAGCCGTATCGGGCACGAGGGAACGACCCGCGCCGTGAACGGGAGGACAAGGGGATGGCCGGCGTGTGGAAGAAGACCCTCAATTACCTGGGGTTGGTCGAGGATGAAGAGGACTTCGTCGACGAGTACTCCGACGCGCAACCCGCGCCCGTCCGGCAGATGCGTCCCCAGGCGGTCCGTGACGTCGCCGCTGGATCCGAGGGCATCGTCCGGACGATCGCCGCTCCCAGGACGGCCACCGGTCCATCGGCGATCCACAAGTCCGAGCCGAGGCGGTTCAACGAGGCACGAGACGTCGCCGACCGCTTCAAAGAAGGAACGGCGGTGATCATGAACCTCCAGAGCACGGAGGATCCGATCGCGCGCCGGCTCGTGGACTTCGCTTCGGGACTCGTGTACGGGCTGGATGGGAAGATCGAGCTGGTCGCCAACCGCGTGTACCTCTTGACCCCGGCGAACGTCGAGGTGTCGGCGGAGGAGCGCGAGAAGATCGCCGGCGGCATGTTCTACAACCAGTTCTGACCCGACCCGCTCGGAAGCCGGCCGGCGTTCTGCTGCTAGCCTTCCCGCCCGATGACTGGGCTGATCTGTCTCGCGCTCACGGTTGCGTGGCTCGTCCTGCTCGCCCGTGTCGTCGTTTCGTGGCTGGAGTTCTTCGGCGTCCGTCCGCCGGTCACGGGACCGCTCCGATCGGCGTACGATCTCCTCTTCGCGGTGACCGAGCCGGTGCTGCGTCCGTTGCGTAGGGTCATACCGCCGGCGGGGATGTTCGACATCTCTGTCGTCGTTGCGTTCGTCATCATCTTCGTGCTGCAGGTGGCGTTCTGCTGAGGCCGCTGAAGGGGGAGCAGATGGAACAAGGACCAGGGAGCCAGGGGCCGCCTCCCGCGACGGGCGGCGGCGCCACGATCACGCCGCTCGACATCCAGCAGAAGGAGTTCCGGGTTTCGCGATTCGGCGGCTATCGGATGCGGGACGTCGATGAGTTCCTGGACAAGCTCACGGAGGTCGTGTCCGGCTTGACCGAAGAGAACGCCCGCCTCCGGCGGCAAGCTGGTGCGGAGCCCGTCGTGGGTTCACCCGACCTCGACGACGTCGCCCGGCAGGCCGACGAGATCATCCAGCGTGCGCGCGATGAGGCGGCAAGGATCGACACCGAGGCGCGTGCTCGTGCGTCGCTGGCCCCCGCGCCGGTGTTCGCGTCGGAGGGGGACCGGGCGGCCGTCAAGGCGTTCCTGGCGCAGGAACGAGCGTTCCTCGAGAGCCTCGCCGGGCTCGTCCAAGGTCATGCCGAGACGGTCAAAGGCATGGCGCGGAGCGCGCGGCGTCCCGACCAGTCATCGACGGCATCCGCCGAAGGTTCAGACGCGCCGGAGGCTCCGACGGAGCCGGTGGCGGACGAACCGGCGCCGCCACGGGCCGCCGTCGCGACGAGCGATCCCGACGAGGGTCCGATCGTGGAGATCGGGGACGCCGAGGCGACGCAGAGCCTTCCCGCGGCTGAGGAGCCGGGCGAGCTGGCGCAGACCCGTCCGACCACGACCGGACGAACCAAGGATCGCGGCGACGGGGGCGATCCTTCCTTGCGGGAGCTCTTCTGGGGCGAGGAAGAGTGAGCGGCAGGGCCGCGCGCAGGTCACGCCCGCTTCAGACTGACGGTCGCGGTCTCCCCGTCGATCTCGATGACCTCGCGGATGATCGCGTCCGGGATCGCGCCGAGGACCAGCTCGACCGCGAGGGTCTCGGCGGCGATCTCGTCGCGATGAGCCTCCAGCGCCTCGGCGACCGACCCGCGCGCTTCGCCCCCGACGATGATCCGATCGCTCACGTGGAGCCCCGCCGCCTTCCGCAGATCCTGGATCGCCCGGATCAGATCCCGCGCGATCCCTTCGCGCCGGAGCTCGGCGGAGATCTCGAGCTCGAGGGCAACCGTGACACCGCTCTCGCTCGCGACCCCCCAGCCCGACATCACCTCCTGTGCGAGATCGACCTGATCGGGCCGGAGGGACACCGTCGATCCGTCCTCCAGCGTCAGCGTCACCGTCTCGCTCGAGGCCAAGCGTCCGGCGAGTGAGCCATCGTCGTGCAGCAAGGTGGCCGCCACGGCCTGCACCCGTCCGCCGAGCGCGGGCCCGAGGACCTTGTAGTTGGGCTTCGCCCGCCACGCACCGAACGACTCGGTGTCGGCGAACCGGACGGCCTTGACGTTGAGCTCGTCGGCGATCACATCCAAGAGTCCGTCGAGCTCGGCGTCGCGGCCCGGGACGTGCACGACCGCTTCGTGCAGCGGCTGGCGGGTCTTCGTCTTCGTCTCCACGCGGATCCTCCGGCCGAGCTCGACGACGGCGCGGGCGAGCGCCATCGACCGATCGAGTGCGGGATCCGCTGCGTCGTCGTCGACGCGCGGATAGTCGGCGAGGTGGACCGAGTCGGGCATCCCACCCCGCCCCGCCCCCAGGTTCCGCCACAGCTCTTCGGCCACGAAGGGGACGAAGGGGGCCAGGAGGGTGGCTACCGTCACCAGGCAGTGGTGCAGCGTCTGCGCCGCAGCCTCCGCGTCGGCGCCGGCCACGCCGCCGGGGTTCCAGAAGCGACGCCTCGTCCGCCGGACGTACCAGTTCGAGAGGTCGCTCACGAAGGACTGGATCCGGCGGCCGGCGCCGGTCGCGTCGTACGCGTCGAGCCGGTCCCGAGCCTCACGGACCGTATCCGCGAGCTGCGACAGCACCCAGCGGTCCATCACGGCGCGTCGGTCGTTCGGCGGTGCGCCCGAGGATGCGGGATCGAACCCGTTCGCGTTCGCGTACGTGACGAAGAACGAATACACGTTCCAGAGGGTCAGCAGGAACTGGCGGACGATCTCGTCGAACGCCTCGAACGACACGCGACGGTCCGCCCACGGCGAACCGTTCGTGAGGAGGAACCACCGGAGGGTGTCGGCGCCGTGCCGATCGAGGACGTCGAACGGGTCGATGCTGTTGCCGAGCGACTTCGACATCTTCCGGCCTTCGGCGTCCAGGATGAGCCCGAGACACACCACGTTCCGGTAGGCGGCCGCGTCGAAGTGCAGGACGCCCTCGGCCATGAGCGTGTAGAACCAGCCACGCGTCTGGTCGATCGCCTCGGAGATGAAGTCGGCGGGGAAGTTCCGTTCGAACTCCTCGATGCCGCGACCGAGCTCGGGGTGATAGCTCCATTGCGCGAACGGCATCGCCCCCGAGTCGTACCACGTGTCGATGACCTCCGGGACCCGCTCGGAGCGCTCCCCGCACTCGGGACAATCGAACGACACCTCGTCGATGCCGGGCTTGTGCGGATCGATGCCGGTCAGGTCGCGTCCCGCGAGCTCGCTCAGCTCGGTGAGCGATCCGACCGCACGCTCGTGACGGCGTTCGCATCGCCAGATCGGCAGCGGCGTTCCCCAATAGCGCTCGCGTGAGAGCGCCCAATCGACGTTGTTCTCCAGCCAGTTGCCGTACCGCCCGTGCTGGATATGCGAGGGGTACCAGCGCACCGAGTCGTTGACCTCGAGGAGGCGATCCTTCACCTGCGTCGTCCGGAGGTACCAACCGGTGCGCGCGTAATACAACAAGGGCGTGTGGCACCGCCAGCAGAACGGGTACGCATGCTCGACGGTCCCGGCGGCGAGCAGGACGCCACGTTCGCGGAGATCCTCGATGATCAAGGGGTCCGCGTCCTTCACGAACATCCCTCGGATGAACGCGGGAGCGAGATCGGTGAATCGGCCGTCGTCGCCGACGGGCTTGAAGACCGGCCATCCCTGGGCTCGGCCGACGGCGAGGTCCTCCGGTCCGAAGGCCGGCGCCATGTGGACGATCCCGGTTCCCTCTTCCATAGAGACGAAGGCCCCGGCGACCACCCGGTGCGCGTCCTCGACGTTCGGGTACGGCGGCTCGTAGCGGACGCCGACGAGGTCGGAACCCGACAGCGTCCCGACGATCGTGCCGGCGTCGCCGAGCGCGGCGTCGCGAAGCGGTTCCCCGACGATCAGCCGTTCCCCGTCGCGCTCGACCACCAAGTACGACGCCGAAGGGTCGACGGCTGCCCCCTCGTTCGCCGGGAGCGTCCACGGCGTCGTCGTCCACACGAGCAGCGACGACCCGACGAGCGACGGGTCGTCCGCGCCGACGATCGGGAACCGGACGAAGACGCTCGGGTCCGAGACCGTCTCGTAGCCCTGGGCCACCTCGGCGTCCGAGAGCGCGGTGCCGCACCGCGGGCAGTACGCCGTGACCTTGTAGTCCTCGACGAGGAGCCCGCGGCCGTGGAGCTGCTTCAACGACCACCAGACCGACTCGATGTACGGGGTGTGCATCGTCCAGTACGCCTGATCGGTGTCGATCCAGAAGCCGATCCGTTCGGTGAGTCCCTCGAACGCGCCGACGTATCGCTGGACGGACTCGCGGCAGAGCCGGTTGAACTCGGCGACACCGAACGCCTCGATGTCCTTCTTCCCGGTCGTGCCGATCTCCTTCTCGACCTCGATCTCGACCGGCAGGCCGTGGCAATCCCATCCGCCCTTCCGTTCCACGTAGTGGCCCGTCATCGTCTTGAATCGCGGGAACACGTCCTTGAAGGTGCGCGGCTCGACGTGATGGATCCCGGGTTGGGCATTCGCGGTCGGGGGGCCCTCGTAGAAGACCCACCGAGGCGCGCCTTCCCGCGCGACGAGCGAGCGATGGAAGACGTCGGCCTGCTTCCAGAAGGCGAGGATGCGCTCCTCGAGGTGGGGGAAGCTCACCTTCGGGTCCACGGGTTCGAACGGCATGTCGACTCCTCCGTCCACACGAAACGCCTCGTCCTCGCTGCGAGGACGAGGCGTTGGCCCCGCGGTACCACCTCGCGTTGCCGGGCCCTCACGGGCGCCGGCCGCTCTCCGGCCGCGAACACGGCCTTCCGCGATCACGGGCGGACCCGCCTGCGTCTACTGCGGGGCGCGGCCCTTCCGCGCCCGGTTCGGGCAGGGGCTCGGGGAGGATGTTCACCGGGGGCGCGGCGCCGGCTCTCACCGTCCCGGCTCGCTCCGACCGCACCGACCCGGCTACTCGTTCCCGTCGTTGCCGGTATCGGCGATGCTACACGTCCGCGCCGACGCGCTGCATCGCGATGGTCTCCGAACACGGGTTCGGATCGGTGCCCGAGCGATGCCTCGAAAACGGGCATCCGCCGTTCTGCGATATGTGTCCTGACCTGCGGGAACACGGTCGATATGCGCTCTTCTGCTACCCTTCGCCGCCATGGCGAACGGCAAGCTCACTCCGAGCGAGATCGCCGATCTGAAGGCTCGCTTGCTGAAGGAGCGGGACGAGCTGGATGAGCAGCTGAGCACGATCGAGGACACGTCGTTCGCGACGACGCAGTCCGATCTGTCCGGAGATGTGGGTCTCGATGACGAGGCCGCCGATGCGGGGACGGCGACGTTCGAACGCGAGAAGGACCTCTCGATCGAGCAGAACGTGCGCGATCTGCTGCAGAAGATCGATCGAGCCCTCTCGCGGATCGACGCCGGGACGTACGGAATCTGCGAGCGCTGTGGGAAGCCCATCGAGAAGGCGCGGGTGAAGGCCCTTCCGTACGTCAGCCTCTGCCTCAAGGACGCCCAGGCGCAAGCACACAGGTAGATCGGTGGACGCCCGGGCGCGCCGCGGGGCAACCATCCTCTTCTCGACGGCGGCCGTGGTCTTCGCCGTCGACCGGGCGACCAAGGTGTGGGCCGCGCACGCCCTCGCGGACAAGCCGATCGACCT
>DATAEV010000153.1:0-28974 GCA_036257875.1 Actinomycetota bacterium
CCGAGCACCGCGATCTTCTGATCCGCCAATACCCCGGGGTCGGTGTCCTTCTCGTAGAAGATCGTGGCCATCTGGCTCGCCTTTCGCTCAGTCGTTCGCCGCCCGGAGCACACGCTCCTTGATCCCTCGGTCACCGCGCCCGAGCGCGATCCGCCCGGTGCGTGACAGCTCGACGATCCCGAAGTCGTCCAGCAGCGACAGCAGCGCCTCCAGCTTGTCGGGCTTGCCGGTCGCTTCGAGGGTGAGCGTGGACGCCGTGACGTCGACGATGTTCACCCGGAACACCTCGGCGATCTCCATCACCCGCGCTCGATCGTCGCCCGAGGCCCGGACCTTGACGAGCATCAGCTCACGCTCGACCGCGGATCCGGGCTCGTGCTCGAGGATCTTGATCACGTTGATCAGTTTGTTGAGCTGTTTCGTGATCTGCTCGAGGGGCTTCGTGTCGACGTTGATCACGATCGTCATCCGCGACAGACCCGAGGACTCGGTCGGTCCCACCGCGAGCGAGTCGATGTTGAACCCACGCGCCGAGAAGAGACCCGCCACGCGGGTGAGCACGCCGGGCTTGTCCTCGACGAGGACCGAGATCGTGTGGAGCGTTCCGCCGCCGCTGCCGTTACTCATACGATCGGAGCCTCCGCGGGATCGCTCGTAGGTGTCGCGCCCTCGGGGTCGAGGATGATGTCGTCGTTCGATGCACCCGCCGGGACCATCGGGAAGACCATCTCGCGCGGATCCACCCGGAAGTCGATCACGACGCTCCGGTCCTCCACCGAGAACGCCTTCTCGATCACCGCGTCGACCTCGCCGGGATCATCCGCGCGGAGCCCGACCGCCCCGTACGCCTCGGCGAGCTTCACGTAGTCCGGCACATCGGGATCGAGGTAGACGCCCGAATACCGTTCCGCGAAGAACAGCTCCTGCCATTGGCGCACCATGCCCAGGTATCCGTTGTTCAAGATCGCCGTGATGAAGGGGATCTTCTCCGTGGTGCTGGTCGCCAGCTCCTGCGCGGTCATCTGGAAGCAGCCATCGCCGTCGATCGCCAGGACCCGTTTGCCCGGTTGCCCGACCTTGGCGCCCAGCGCCGCCGGGACCGCGAAGCCCATCGTGCCCAGACCACCCGAATTGATCCAGTGCCGTGGGTGCTCGAAATGCCAATACTGCGACGCGTACATCTGGTGCTGCCCGACACCCGCCACGACGATCGTGTCCGCGTCGGATTGTTCGCGGAGGCGCTCGACGCAGTACTGCGGCTTGAGCGGCCCGTCCGGTTGCTGGTCGTAGCGATACGGGAACCGCCGTTGCCAATCGACGAGCTGCCCGAGCCACGCGGAGCGGTCCGGCACGCCTCCGGCCTCGTGCTGCCTGGCGTCCAACTCGGCGGCGAGCTTCGCGATCACGTCCCTGCAATCGCCGACGATCGGCACGTCGGCCACGCGGTTCTTCCCGATCTCCGCCGGATCGATGTCGACATGGATGACCTTCGCCTGCGGTGCGAACGCCGCCAGCTTGCCCGTCACCCGGTCGTCGAAGCGGGCCCCGAGAGCGACGAGAACATCCGCCTTCTGGATCGAGGTGACGGCCGTGTAGTTGCCGTGCATCCCCGGCATCCCCAAGCACAGCTCGTGCGAGTCGGGGAACGCTCCGCGTGCCATCAAGGTGGTGACGACCGGGAGGCGGCCGACGGTCGCGAGCTTCGCGAGCTCGGCGTGCGCGTCGGCCTTGATCACGCCACCGCCGACGTAGAGCACGGGGCGCTCCGCCGCCATGATCAGCTTCACGGCTTCCCCGACCTGGCGTTGGTTGCCCTTCGTCGTGGGCTTGTAGCCGGGCAGGTTGATGCGCTCGGGCCAGCTCCAGGTCGTCTCCGAAAGGAGCACATCCTTCGGGAGATCGATCAGGACGGGGCCCGGGCGGCCGGTCGAGGCGATGTGGAACGCCTCACGCACGGTCTCGGGGATCAGCGCGGGATCCTTCACCAGGAAGTTGTGCTTCGTGATCGGCATCGTGATGCCGGTGATGTCCGCCTCTTGGAACGCGTCGTTGCCGACGACGGGCGTCGGCACCTGGCCGGTGATCGCGACGATCGGGACCGAGTCCATCTTCGCGTCGGCGATCGGCGTGACGAGGTTGGTCCCGCCGGGACCCGAGGTCGCCATACAGACGCCGACCCGTCCGGTGGCCCACGCGTAGCCCTCCGCCGCATGACCCGCGCCCTGTTCGTGGCGGCAGAGGATGTGGCGGATCGACGAGCCGTCGACGAGCGGGTCGTAGATAGGCATGCTCGCCCCGCCCGGGATGCCGAAGATGACCTCGACCCCTTCGTGCTCGAGGGCTCGCAAGAGGGCCAGGGCCCCGGTGACCTTCATCGCGCGGCCGCCTCCCGATCTTCGACGGGTCCGGTCTCGACCCGGCGGACGGTCGCCTGCAGCCGGTGCGCCAGGTTCCTGCACGCGCGCTCGAACTCCCACGGTGTCCAATCGCGCCGGCGCAGCTGCAGGACGTCGCCGCTCTGGTCCTCGTCGAGCCCGAACCCACCGCCCATGTAGACAACCTCGGAGGACAGGTATCGGTCGACCACCGCACGGGTGCTGCTGTCCGCGGCCTCGACGGTCACCTGTCCCGGACCTTCCCACAGCACGCTCGCGACGACGGTGCCGTTCCGATCGAATTCGTATCTCATGTGACTCCTTCCCTTCCGCTTGGCCCTTCCGCTTGGCCCTTCCCGCTTGGCCCTTCCGCTGGATTCGTCCCCGATCCGTCGCTGGGCGTTCGTCCGAACCCGGGGTAGAAAAAACCCCTCGCGTGGCGAGGGGCGTCTGGCGCGGGGGTCTGTCGGGCTATCGCCCGCCCGCGCCTATGCGATAAGTACGAGGCTGCTGCGTCCGGTCACAGCCCTGGTCGACATGGTCTAGTCAGTGTAGGGACATCGAACGTCGTGTCAACCCCGTGCCCCGCTGAGCTCCATCTGAAGGAGCCGTGTCCTGATGCCGGACGATGTCTGCTCGCTAGGAAGCCCTCATCGACACTCGGCTCGTGTGCCGCCACGTCACCAACGCGTGTGCGAAGACTGCCCCCACGACGAGTCCAGCGGCGACCTCGACCGTCCACACGGGCGTCGGCGGCATCAGCTGGCCCGTGGCCGAGCGAGCCACCGGCTCCAGGCACAGGGCGCCGGCCACGATCGCGGCGCTGAGCCACCAGCGACGGACGCGCCAACGCTGGCCCAATAGTCCGAACAGCGGTCCCATCACGAGACCGCCGAGGATGTAGAGCGGGTTGTACCAACCTCTGGTCGTCACGGCGATCAGCCCAGCGGTGAATCGGTTCCACGTCCATGGATGGATCTCCATCGGGCTGTAGGTCATCGCCCAGTAGCCGAGGAGCGCCGACATGGTCACGACGAGCCCGAGGCCGGCGGCTCTCCGCGGGCTCTCCTGTGTGGTTCCCATCACGAACGGAAGGACCAGCCAGGGCGCGGACATCTGCGCGGCGGTCGCGACCCAGGACCCGAGCCAAGACATGCTTCCGAGATACTGGTCGGCCGCGCCGAACACGAGACCAAGGATCGCTGCAACGAGGAAGGTCACGAAGGCAACGATAGCGACTCGCTCGCGAGAGACCCGCCGAGGCGAGGGCGATCGCTGGATCCGATCACCGAACGCCTTGATCCCCTCGCCGTGCCCAGGCGCCGCCGCACATCTCGAGGTCTTTGGCAACCCCGATAGGCTGGCCACGTGACCTGGTACACACGCGAGAATGCTGCCGAGCGGGCCGGGGTCGAGCCTTCCTATCTCGTTCGACTCGTGGATCTCGGCATCCTTGCCCCGGCGGATCCGGATCGGTTCTCGCCGGGCGACGTGCGACGCGCGCTGATGGCGAACTCGCTCGAAGGTGCCGGGATCCCGCTCGAAGGTGTGGCGGCCGGCATTCAGAGTGGTGCCCTGTCGCTCTCTTTCCTCGACGCGGCCAGCTACGAACGGTTCGCCGCCCTCGCCGCCGAGACGTTCCAACAGGTCGCCGACCGGACCGGGATCCCGCTCGAGCTGCTGATGGTCGTGCGCGAATCGATCGGCATGGCGCAACCGGCGCCCGATGACCGGCTTCGCGAGGATGAGATGGCGATCGTGCCGTTCGTCGAGCTCCAGCTCGCCGAGGGATTCCGGGCGCCGGCCATCGAGCGTCTGCTCCGTGTCCAGGGCGACGGCACCCGGCGTATCACCGAACAGGAGGGTGCATGGTGGAACTCCGAGGTGATCGAGCCCGCCATGGCGGCGGGCAACGGCCCGGAGGAGATCGCGAACGCCGACCTCGCCGACCGGATCGCCCCGCTTTCGGAGCAAGCCCTCCTGGCCATGTACCACGCGCAGCAGGCTCGCGCCTGGACGGCCAACATCATCGAGGCGTTCGAGGAGATGATGGCGAAGGCAGGGATCCACAGCCGCCTCGAGCGACAACCGGCGATCTGCTTCCTCGATATCAGCGGCTACACGCGGCTGACCCAGGAACGTGGCGACGATGCGGCCGCTGATCTATCGACGACGGTCGCGCGGCTGGTGCAGCGCAGCTCCGTCCAGCACGGCGGTAAGCCGATCAAGTGGCTGGGCGACGGCGTCATGTTCTACTTCGGGGATCCCGGTCCCGGGGTTCGCGCCGCCCTCGAGATGGTGGATGGGTTGGCCTCCGCCGGCTTGCCGCCGGCCCACGTCGGGCTGCACGCGGGGCCGGTCCTGTTCCAGGAGGGCGACTACTTCGGCCAGACCGTGAACCTCTCCGCGCGCATCGCCGACTATGCGCGACAAGGAGAAGTGCTGGTCAGCCAGGCGGTGGCCGACGCCTCGAAGGAGACGGGGATCACGTTCGGAGATATCGGACCGGTGGAGCTCAAGGGCGTATCCGGGACGGTGCACCTCCTGCGGGCGCACATCGCCTGATGATCGACCGGCTGAGAGAGGCAAGATGCGCAAACTGATGGCGGCCGCGGCGGTGCTGGTCGCAGCGACCGCCATGATCGCCGTGATGGTGTACGTGTTCGGTTCGCGGGACGACCGGATCGCCGCCCCCTCGATCATCCAGTCCGGTCCGGAACGAACACCGGCCTTCGCCTTCGCGGTCGCCCGGTCCGGCGCTCTTCCCACGGCCGCGATCAGATCGAGGAAGCCGGTCCGAAACGATCCCCTCCTGCGTCTCCACGGGGCATCGAGGCTCGCGTCTCGGAGGGCGATCGCGTCGATCACACGGCTCTACCGAGATGCCTTCTTGGTTCCCGCGCACTGGCAGAGCGGAACCTACGAGAGCCTCTGGCGGGACTTCACGAGGGCCGCGAAGGCCCAGGCCCGGAACGACGTCCGGGTCCTTACGGCGGGTGCGACGGCAGGCGAGGCGTACGACGCGATCGTGCCCCGTCCGTCGGCGATCAGCACGACGGTCCTGCTCGAACGGAAGGGCAAGCCGGTCATGGTCCTCGTGAACGCGCGATTCCAGGCGATCGGCCGGAGGATCGCTGGATCGTCGAACACGAGGTTCGACAGCACGGGGCGGTTCTTCTTCCAGCGTGTCGTTGGCAGCTGGAAGATCGTTTCCTATGACGTGCGGCGGAGCGATGACAGGGTCGAGAAGAGCCTGCCGAGCTCGCCGGCCGCACCGGATGCCTCGGCGACGGGGACCTCATGAGGCGGCGGGCAGCGTTCGTGATCCTGGCGCTCACGGCTTGGACCCTCGGCTCCGCCCTCGGGGCGATCGCGACCGGCTCGAGCGGAGCATCGGGGGACCCACCGATCATGCTTTCGGCCGCGCACGCCGGATACACACCGGACCTCACCGGGAACCGGCCGATCTCGATCCTGGCGATCGGCTCCGGCGCGCGGCCCTACCAGGGTCCCGAGCGCGGGCTCGCCGACTCGATCCACCTGATCGAGATCGACCCGAAGAACCGACACGCCGTGATCATCGGCATCCCCCGGGATTCGTATGTCTCGATCCCAGGCCATGGGACGAACAAGATCAACGCGTCGATGGCCATCGGAGGTCCCCCGCTCCTGGTCAAGACCGTCGAGCAGATGAGCGGGATCCACATCCAGTACTTCGCCCTGACGTCGTTCTGGGGGCTCACGTCGATGGTCGATCAGATCGGCGGGCTGACGATCCGGGTGCCGTTCCCGATGCACGACAGCTTCTCCCGAGCGGACTTCCACCAAGGCGTGCAACGGTTGCGCGGCGCGGAGGTCCTCGCGTTCAGCCGCGACCGTCACAGCTTGCGATCTGGCGACTTCGGCAGGAGCGAGGACGGCGGCCGCGTGCTCATCGCCGCGCTCACTCAGTTCCGGACGGAGTTCGAGAAGGACCCGACTGCGCTGCTCCGGTGGGTCTCGGCGGGGATGCGCAGCCTCTCGACGGACCTGCCGCTCACGAACGTCCTGCGGCTCGCGTTCCTGTGTGCGCGCATCCCGGCGGGGAACGTGCAGAACATCGTGCTGCCGGGCGGTGTGGGGTCCGCGAACGGCATGTCGATCGTGCGGCTCTCTCCCTCGGCCAGGGCGATCTTCCGAGACGCGAGCCGTTCGGCGATCGTCCGCGGCAGCCACCGCCCCCGATCGCCGACCGCAGGGCAGTAGAGAGGCAAGTGCCGGGCGGAACATGGCGCGGTAATCGACCTCAGATGTCGTCTACCGCAGATGCTGATGGCAAACGCTTGTCAGCACCCGCTCGTTCGTCGGTACGATGGAGGACAGCCGCCCATGGACGAGGAGGCGAGGCCATGAACATCGGCACGCAGCGTCGGACCGTCTACATCGAGCCGGTCGAGGAACTCGAGTCTTCTCCCGGGAAAGAGCCCTCGCCGGTCATCGCGCCCCCCTCCGATCCACATCCGGAGAAGCAACCTGAACCCAGTCGCTGAGGGCCTATGGACGACTGGTGGAACCGGATCCCGGATGGGATCGACCCGATCGTCGGGTATCGAGCTTGGTACTACGAGATCGGCAAGCATGAAGCTCGACTGCAACCGATCACTCAAGGGAGTGGCGTGGGTCCGAGGGCGGGCGCTTGGGACGGAGCCTCGTGGGGGTGGGTGACGGCCATGTGCTCCCTCGTTGGCCCTGCGTCGTGGCACGTCGCTCCGGCGGAAGACTGCACGTGCGGCTTTTACGCCATGCGTGAGCTCCATCCGGTGGTTCAGGATGCGGCCCGGCTCCACGTGTGGAGGCATCTCGGTCTTGGTTGCGCGTCCGGTGTGGTCATGGGGCGGGTGGAACTAGCGGGGAAGGTCATCGAGCACGAGTTTGGCTATCGGGCTGAGCGAGCTCGCATCGTGGAGCTCATCCCGTTCAGGGGAACAGAGCGATCCGTCACGATCCTGTCCGCGCGCTTGGGTCTCCCGGTCAGCGAGCCGGTCGACATGCCCTCACGCGTTCAAACGCTGCCTCGACCGACGGGATCTCGCTTTCGAGACCTGATGACCCAGGTTGGGACGACGCTGGGATTCTCTCTGTTCGCTTTCATCGTGGTCGCTGCCATCCAGCCGCCCTTGCTTAAGATCGTGGTGTGGTTGGCCTTCATGTTCGTTGGCATGCGCGATCGTGGGTCAAACGGAACCGGCCCGACGCCTCCCCTGAACCGGGCTAGAGCCAGTCCGCCCCCGTCACTGCCAAGAGGTTCATCGCCGCCGGCGGCGTGATCGGCCAGTTACGACGCCAGGCGTACATCACGTAGGGTGCGACGCGGGTCATCACGCACGCCAGTCGCCGAAGGCCGACACGGCATCGGACACCAGTGGGCGTACAAGGCTCCCATCGACGATGAACAAGCCGCGGTTGTCCACGTAGGGGAAGGGACCGTAGCGACCGACCAAGAGCGCGGACCCATCCGGCGAGTAGGTCACCGGGATGGTCCTGCCGTCGGAGGGAAGCTCTCGGCGTCCGGATCCGTCGCGACCGGTCGTCCACAACTTCAGCGGGGACGCGCCGTCCGCGCTCGACAGGTCAACGGACGAAAAGATGACCTGGTCGTCCGGCCCCCACACGACGCTGACGACCTTCTGACTCGGTTGGTCTTCGGTAAGGTTCGCCAACTGACCCGTTTCGAGGTTCAGCACCAGAAGGGCGCAACCGTCGTTCCCACATCGCCCGGTTCCGTCTGCTGGGCCCGCGAATGCGATCTCGGTACCGTCGGGCGACCAGGCAGGGCGATCCGGGCCCCACATGAACGGTCCTGAGCTGGCCACACGCGCGGCCCTGATATCGACGGGTGAACCGTCGTTGCGGATCACATGCAGTTCCCCGTCGTTCCCGTCGTAGGCGAGAAGCGATCCGTCGGGCGAGAGCACGATATGGCCGCCGTCGAGATGCCGGGTGATCACGTTGAAACCCGAACCATCAGCGCGGACCGTGCAGAGCCACGTCGTGTCGAGGACGACGCGAACGAAATAGATCGTCGTGCCATCGACCGACCATTGCGGACTTTGATCCGCAACGTACGCCGCGCCCACCGATGCGCCTGCACCACCCTCTTCGCCCGTGGTCAGCACTCGTTCGCCGGATCCGTCGGGGGCGACCACAGCGATGCGGGAGTTCGACGTGACGAAGGCGATGAGCTCGGGCGGCGCCGGAGCCACGGTCGGCTGATCCGATGCCACGGGAGCGCTAGGCCTGTCGCGGAAGGCGATCGCGAGGAGCACCAGTCCGGCCGTCGCAACGAGCAACGCGAGCACGACGGTTGCCACGCGGTTTCTCGTGCGCCCTCGATGAGACGGGAAGGAAATCCCCTTGGGTGGCCGACGCTCGATGTCGCTCCATTGATCTGGAGGAACGATGCCGTCGAGGGGCCGTAGATCCATCTTCCTAGCCATCGCTCTCCTCCAAGAGGTGCCGCAGCCGGCGGCGGCCGCGACTGAGGTGGACGTGGACCGTCGCAACGCTGATCTCGAGCGCTTCGGCGATCTCCCTCGTCGGGCGGTCCGCGTAGTCGTGCATCACCACCGCGATCCGTTGATTGCCCGGGATCCGTTTGAGAGCGCTTACGAGATGGTCCGCCGGGGCTGGCAGCTCGTACGAGGGCTCCCGGGACCCGACTTCGTTCGGCTGTCGCCGAGCGAGCTCTCCCGCGGCGATCCGGAAGGCGGCCGTCCATATCCACGGCTCCGGCGAACGGATCTCATCTCCCCTGGCGATCGCCTGAGCGAACGCCTCGGCCAGGGCGTCGGAGGCGATCTCTCGATCACCGCTGTAAGCCAAGAGCGACCGCCAAAGGTTCGGCCCGATCTGCCGATACAGAGCCTCCATCGGCTCGGTACCGCTCAACAGGCGCGTGTCCCGCACATCTGTTACGGAGCGATATCGCATCGGAACCTGTACCGGAGTCTCGGATCCGTGGCCGGCGCGGCGAGTGTATGCGGCACGCCACGCGGCGTAGCATCCCTCGATGCGAGCGCCCGGCCATCCGTTAGATGCGAACGGCGTCCCCTGCCACGTGCTGATCGACGGATGGCGAACGGTCTCGCCGCGGTTCGTCTTCCAGGGGTACGACGATGCCGTGCAGGGCGAGTTCGTGCGCCCGTACCTCGACGCGGAGGGGAAGCTGCCGGGCCGCGTCGCGGCGCTCCTCGTCGAGTCTCCCGACGGGCTCGTCCTGGTCGACGCCGGCAACGGCCGGTTCGCGCCCGAGCTGGATGTCGGTCACGTGCACGAGGAGCTCGAGACCCTCGGCGTCCATCCGTGGGACGTGCGGTGCGTGATCATCACGCACGGACACGCCGACCACGTCGGCGGGCTCGTCGGGCCTCGCGGCGAGCCCGCCTTCCCCGATGCGCGTCACGTGATCCATCGGGTCGAGGCCGAGTTCTGGTCCTCGGCCGAAGCCGAGGCGCTGCCCAACGGCGCGGGGCTCCCCGCGCAGACGGCGCTCTCGGCGCTGCTGGACGCCGAGTTGCTCGACACCGTCGAAAGCGGCGCCCACGTCGCCACCGGCGTCGAAGCGATCGAGGCGCCCGGCCATACGCCGGGGCACCTCGCGGTCGTCGTGAACGAGGCGGTCCTATGGGCCGGCGACACCTTCGTCTCGCAGCTCAACGTCCCGCACCCCGAATGGGTGTCGCTGTCCGACATGGACGGCCGGACGAACGAAGCGACGAGGCGGCGGCTGCTCGAACGAGCAGCCGCCGCCCACCTCCTGCTCGCGGCGTCCCACATGCCGATCAGCGGGACGGTGGCACGCACCGGCGACGGCTACGAGCTGCTGCCGTCAGAGGTCCCGTAGGAGCGCGACCAGCTCCTCGGGACCGGCAACCGTGAGATCCGCCTTCGCGACGAGCTCCTCCGGCGTCTCCCCTCCGACCACCGCGATGCGACAGATCGGCATGCCGTCCTTCGCGAGGACCTCCAGCGCGTCGAACGCGGGCTCGTCGTTGAGGTCGTCGCCCGCGTACAGCGCCGCCTCCGCTCGGGTGCGGGCGACGACCTCATCCACCACGATCCCCTTGCTGCTCCCCTTCCGGACGAGCTCCAGCACGCGCTTCCCCGGCAAGACCTCCAGCCCGTGCCGCTCGGCGATCGCGGTGAGCGGTCCCGCGATCCTGACGGTTGCCGCATCGGGGTCGGGCGTCGTCCGAACGTGGACGGCGATGCTCGCGCTCTTGTCCACCACGCGCACGCCGGACTCCCCGGCGACCGCGGCGTTGACCTCGGCGAGGACCTCCTTCGGCAAGGCCGGGGAATCCTCCATCCCGAACTGCCCGATCACGTCGAGGCCGTCCACCCGCAACACGCTTCGGATGAATCCCGATCGTCGTCCGGTGACGATCGTGACGTTCCCGGCCCGCTCGACCAGTCCGGCGAGGACCTCCTCCGCGCCGGCGACCGGCATCGCCTCCTCGGACCGGACGACGATGGGCGACAGCGACCCGTCGAAGTCCAGGAGCAGGGCAGCGCGGCCGAGCCGCGCCTTCACCTCCTCGAGACTCACCGCCGGACGCCTCGCAGCGCCACCCGAGGGACCCGCCTGGGCCGTCGGAGCCTCCGCTCGGCCGGTCCGACCATGCCGCGGGAGAGGTTGCGCGCCGTCCCGATCACCGACACGTGCGAGAACGCCTGCGGGAAGTTGCCGATGAGTCGCCCGTTCGCGACGTCGTATTCCTCCGAGAGGAGACCGACGTCGTTGCGGACGGCGAGGACGCGCTCGAAGAGCTCGCGTGCCTGTTCGTCGTGCCCCTGCAGCGACAGACAGTCCGCGAGCCAACAGGTGCACGGGATGAAGGCTCCCTCGCCGCCCGGCTGACCGTCGACGCGCGACGCGGTGTCGTACCGCCGGACGAAGCCGTCGACCATCAGCCGGTCCTGGATCGCCGCGACGGTGCCAACCATCTTCGGGTGATCGGCGGAGATGAACCCGACGAACGGCAACATGAGGAGCGCGGCGTCCATCTCTTTCGATCCGTAGGACTGGACGAAGGAGCCGATCTCGTCGTCGAAGGCCTCGGTCATGATCTCGTTGTGGATCTCGTCCCGGAGGGCCCGCCAGCGATCCACCGGCCCGGGGAACCCGAACAGCTCGACGTCGCGGATCGCCCGATCGACGCCGACCCACGCCATCACCTTCGAATGCGTGAAGTGCTGCCGGCCCCCCCGCACCTCCCAGATCCCCTCGTCGGGCTCCCGCCAGGCCGACTCCAGCACGTCGAGGATGCGGAGCTCCATCTCCCACGCGGCGGCTTCGTGCGGCAGCCCCTCGCGCGAAGCCTGGTGCAGCAGGTCGAGGACCTCGCCGTACACATCGAGCTGGAACTGCCGGGAGGCGTCGTTCCCGACCCGCACCGGGAGTGAATCCTCGTAGCCGGGCAACCACTCGATCTCCAGCTCCGGCATCCGCCGCTCGCCGGCGAGGCCGTACATGATGCGGAGGTCGCGCGGGTCGCCGGCGACGGCGCGGAGGAGCCATTCGCGCCACGCCTCGGCTTCGTCCTCGTAGCCGGCCATCAGCATGGCGTAGAGGGTGAACGTCGCGTCGCGGAGCCAGCAGAACCGGTAGTCCCAGTTGCGCGCGCCGCCGAGCTCCTCCGGCAGCGACGTCGTCGGCGCGGCGACGATGCCGCCCGTCGGCCGGTAGGAGAGCGCTTTGAGGGTAAGCAGCGACCGGTTGACCGCCTCGCGCCACTCTCCTTGATACGTGCACCGCGCCGTCCAATCGTTCCAGTAGCGGATCGTGCTCTTGAGCGCGTCCCACGGATCGATCCGCGGAGGCGGCGGCTCGAACGAGCGGTGCCAGGTCATCGTGAACGCGACACGGTCCCCCGCGGCGATCCGGAAGTCCGAAGTGACGTTGCCGGTCACCACGTCGAGCGGCGCGTCGGTGCGCAGTTCGACCGCGTCCGGCCCAGCGACGGCCGTGACGCTCCGCCGCCCCTGACGCAGCCACGGAACGGCCAGCCCGTAGTCGAAGCGCAGGAGCAGCTCCGAGCGCATCGAGACGACCCCGCGGGTGCCGCGCACGAGTCGCACGACCCGCGCTTGCGCCCGGCGCGGCGTCATGAAGTCCGTGACGTGGACGGACCCGGTCTCCGTTTCGTGCTCGGTCTCCAGGACGAGGGTGTCGGCGCGGTAGCGGCGCCGCGTTCGGAAGGTGCCGGTCGGAGACAGGAGCCAGCGCCCTCGCGTCTCGTCGCCGAGGAGCGCCGCGAAGCAGGCGCCGGAGTCGAACCGCGGGAGGCACAGCCAATCGATCGACCCGTTCCTGCCCACCAACGCCGCGGTGTGGGTGTCACCGATCATCGCGTAGTCCTCCAGCGGAAGCGCCACGGGTGCAACGCTAGCGGGTGGAACGCGGCCCGTCTGGAGCCGCGGTAACGAAGGCACCGGCCCGGCGCGCGCAGGTACGCTCGACCGTTGGTGGGGTGTCGTGCCCCACCAGGAGGGAGGGGTCATGCGCACCAAGGTGGCGATCGCGCTGGGCGTCCTCGCGGCCATCGTGCTGGGGTTCGTGACGGTTTCCGTGACGGCAGCGCCGCAGATCACATCGCCGACGACGCTCCACGTGATCGAGCATGCGACGAGCGACACGGTGATCGACACCGGTTCGCCGGGGGACACCACGGGAGACCTGCTCACCTTCCACAACGCCGTCTTCAACGCGTCGAACGCGAAGCGGGTGGGACGGGATCAGGGCGACTGCATCCGGATCGCTCCGAGCCGTGGATCGTGGGAATGCCGGTGGGTAACGCGGGTTTCCGGCGGGTCGATCACGGTCGAGGGTGCGTTCTTCGATACCCGGAACAGCGTCCTCGCCGTTACCGGCGGCACCGGCATCTACCGCAACGCCCGGGGAACGATGGACCTGCAAGCGCGTAACGGCGGCGCCGAGTACGACTTCATCTTCAACCTCGTTCCCTGAAGCCGTTGTGAGGACCGGACGGCGCTCATGCTCCGTCCGGTCCTCGCGACGTCAGCGCTCCGAAGGAGCACGACCGTCTGTCCGGTTGCTCGACGAGGCGGATGCTACGGTTCGCCGCGATGTCGGACGACCCGAGGCTCGAGCCCGCGCTCGCGAGGGTGTGGCCCGGCCGCGCAACGGCCGTCGTGCCGATCGAGGCCGGGATCACGAACCGGAACTACCGCGTCGAGGTCGACGGCCAGACCTTCGTCCTGCGGCTCGCCGGGACCGACACCGAGCTCCTCGGGATCGATCGGGCGGCCGAGGTCGAGGCTGGGCGGGTCGCCGCCGAAGCCGGCGTCGGTCCCGAGGTGGTCGCCTTCGAGCCCGACCTGGGGTGCATCGTCACCCGGTTCGTCGGCGGGAGCCCGATCCCGGAGGAAGAGCTCGGGAACGAAGACGTGATGCGTTCGGTCGTGGCGTCGATCCGAGCGATCCACGGCAGCCGGCCGATCAAAGCGACCTTCCCCGTGTTCCGGATCGTGGAGGGGTTCCGGGAGATCGCGGCCGCTCGCGGTGTGCGGGTGCCGGACGACTACGAGGCGGCCCACGCGGTCGCCGGGCGGATCGAGGACGCCTTCGCCGCGGCGCCGGCGCCGCTCACCACCTGTCACAACGACCTGTTGAACGCGAACTTCCTCCTGGAAGGCAACCACACGTGGATCGTCGACTACGAATATGCCGGGATGGGGGACCCGTTCTTCGACCTGGGCAACCTGTCGATCAACAACGGCCTCGACGAGGGCGCACAAGCCCTCCTCCTGTGGACGTACTTCGGTGAGGTGCGTGACGTCCACCGAGCGAGGCTGGCGTTGATGCGGATCCTCTCCGACCTGCGCGAGGCGATGTGGGGAGTCGTGCAACAGGCGATCTCGACGCTCGATTTCGACTACGTCGACTATGCGGCGCGCCACTTCCGCCGGCTGCTGGCCAGCGCGGACGACCCGCGCGTCGACGGGTGGCTCGAGGCGGCGAGCGAGCCGTTGCCGGCTACGACCTAGGAGCCGGCGCGGGGATGTCGTCGCCCACGAACACGCACCCGTTCCAGTAGGCCTCCAGCCGTCGGGTGGCCTTCCGCCAGCCCTTCACATCGAAGTGCAGCTCCTCGGGGGGATCGAGCCTGCCCCAGTCGTAGTGCACGGTGAGATCGTCGGAGCCGAGCGTCTTGAAGCGATGCGTTCGTCGAGAGCTGCGCGTGAAGCCGGACCGCCGACTCGAGCGAGGCGGCTCGCAATGCGCCTCGAGCCACACGTACGAGCCGACCAGGCCCCGGCGGGGGTCGAGCCACACCCAGACCTCGCCTCCGCGTTCACCGATGAACGCGGAAGCCCTATCCGAGGTCACGACCTTCATGTCGTCATGGAACCACGAACGTCGGGTGGGGCGCTACCGCGCCCACCCACCGCCGAGGTCACTCAGGTGGTCACCATCGACACGTCTTCGCCCGGAGGAACGACCGGCACCCACGGCTTCTTCTTCTGTGCGAACCAGTAGTAGAGCGCTCCCACGACGAAGATCACGATGAACACGGTCCAGATCACGGGGATCTTGTTCAGGAAGTCGATGTGGAAGTTCAGCAGCTGCTGGCCCTGGGTGTAGTAGTCGGACTGCACGGGCTTCGGGTTCGAGAAGATCCGGAGGTAGTTGGATGCCGACGCCGAGCCCGGATCCCAGGCGTTCACGGCACCGGACGGCCAGAGGAAGTTCAGCATCATCGCGAGCCCCCAGAGGACCGCGATGACGTTCACCACCATCCCCCAGCCACCGAGCTTGAACGGCGCCTCCGTCCTCGGCCAGCCCTTCGTCCGCGCGCGGAGGAACGACAGGTTCCCGAGCAGGTAGCTCAGATAGATCGACGCCGTCGCTCCGACCGCGATCACCGCCGCGCCCGCGAACTGGATGAACGGCACGGCTGCGAGCGCGCCGACGATGATGCACGTCGCGATCGGCGTGTGCAGCCGGGGGCTGACCTTCGCCATCGTCCCGGAGAAGGGCAATTGATCGTCGCGCGCCATCCCGAACGCGAGCCGGATCGTCGACGTGAGGATGGCCATGCAGCAGACGAAGATCGCCGCCGACACGACGAGCAGATAGAGCGTGGTCCCCGCCTGCGTCATGACGTCGGCGATGATCGTGCCCGGCGATGTTGCGAGCCCGGCCGCCTCGTCGGCGATGTTGGGGGCCGCGATCAGCACCCCCCACAGGAAGATCGCCCCGATCACGAAGGCCCCGATCACCGACGCGAGCACGGCCTTCGGCGCCTCGGCGCGCGGGTTCCGCGTCTCTTCGGCGAGGGTCGACGCGGTGTCGAAGCCGTAGATCACGTACAACGACATGAACATGCCGACCAGGAAGAACGGCACGGTGGTCGCCGCCGGGAACTGGAGGTAGTTCCCCGCCTGCGAGGACTGGAAGATCACCCCCACGCCGTTCTCGTTGTGGACGATGGCGAGGAAGACCGCGAACACGACCATCCCGAGGATCTCGAAGACGACGCCCGTGTTGTTGACGATCGCCACGAGCCGGACGCCGTAGATGTTGAGGATCGTGATGAGCGCCAACGTGATGAGTGCGATCACCTTCTGGTCGGCGCTCCCGAGCGTGTCGTTCAACGACCACCCGAACATGTTGTTCAGCGCGGGGATCAGGGCGATCGGGAGCGTCGCGCACACCGACGCGACCGTCAGGATGCCGGCGAAGATGTAGAACCACCCGGTGATCCATGCGTAACCCCGGCCGGCCAGGTACTTCGTCCACTGGAACACGGAGCCGGCGAGCGGGAAGTGGCTCGTCACCTCGGCGAAGTTGAGCGCCACGATGAACTGGAACAGGGCGACCGTCGGCCAGGTCCACCACAGACGGGCGCCCAACGCCGACATCCCGAGGAAGAACAACGTGAAGATCCCGGTGGACGGCGAGATGTAGCTGAACGCGACCGCGAACGAGCTGAAGGTCCCCAGCCCGCGGTTCAACTCCTGCTGGTAGCCGAACTTCCCGAGATCGGCCGCATCCCTCGCGATCTGGTCTTCGTGCGTGGACATCTCTTCACCCCTTTCGACATCCGGACATGATCCGAACGGGGGAAGGATCAGCCGCCGCGAGCGGGGACGCACGGGTCGCCGCCGGCGGTGCCTGACGACCGCCGGTTCATCCGGCGGGCACCAGCGGTGCCTCGACCCACGTATCCCCTCTCCACGCCAACGCTCGCCCGCGGGCTGGGCTCGCGTGAGTGTGCGTCGGCCGGGCCGTGAGCGCAAGCCCGCGTGATGCGGGAGAACGAAACCTAGGCGCCGACCGCGGCCAGGAACGCGTCGAGGTCCGGCGCCACCCGGTAGGTGGCCTCGACCGCGCCCTCCAGGGCCTGGACGGTCTTGTAACCGTTGCCGGTGATGAAGACGACGGTCTCCTCCTCCGGGGCGATCACGTCTCGCTCGACGAGACGCTTCAGGTTGGCCACGGTGACGCCGCCCGCGGTCTCCGTGAACACCCCCTCGGTCGATGCGAGCAACCGGACGCCCTCCACGATCTCGCGTTCCGTGCACCATTCGATGGCACCATGGGTCTGCCGGCTGACCTGCATCGCGAACATCCCGTCGGCCGGGTTCCCGATCGCGAGCGACCGCGCGATCGTGTCGGGTTTGACCGGCTGCACCGTCTCGGCGCCGTCCTGGAACGCCTGGGCGACCGGACGGCAGCCTTCCGGCTGGGCGCCGCTGACCCGGTAGGGCTTCTCCTCGACCGCGCCGATCGCGATCAGCTCCGAGAACGCGCGGTGGATCTTGGTCAGCAGCGCGCCCGAGGCGATCGGCACGACGACGTGGTCGGGCAGGCGCCAGCCGAGCTGCTCGGCGACCTCGAAGCCGAGCGACTTCGATCCCTCCGCGTAGTAGGGACGCATGTTGACGTTGATGAACGCCCACGGGAGCGCGTCGGCGACCTCGCTGCAGAGGCGGTTGACGTCGTCGTAGTTACCCGTGACGGCGACGACCTTCGCTCCGTACGCGAGCGTCGCCAGGATCTTCGCGCGCTCGAGGTCCTCGGGGATGAACACGTAGCAGGGCATGCCGATCTTCGCGGCATGCGCTGCGGTCGCGTTCGCGAGGTTGCCCGTCGACGCGCAGCTGAGCGCCTCGAACCCGAACGCGCGCGCCATGGTGGTCGCGACCGAGACCACCCGGTCCTTGAACGAGTTCGACGGGTTCACCGAATCGTCCTTGATCCAGAGCCGTTCGAGCCCCAGAGCGTCCGCCAGCCGGCGGGCGCGGCGGAGCGGCGTGAACCCCGCGCCCATGTCCACCCGCTCGATCCCCGGCCCCCCGGGCAGGAGCGCCTCGTACCGCCAGAGGCTCGCGGGCCCTTGCTCCACGTGCTTGCGGAAGACCTCGCCGTCCAGCGATTGCAGGTCGTAGGAGGGCTCGAGCGGGCCGAAGCACTCCTCGCAGATCGTGAGCGGCTCGACGGGGTACTGCTGGCCGCAGATCCGGCATTGCAGCGCGGCCGGCGATGCGATCGCCGGCCGCGTCACCAGGTCACCGCCCCGTGGTCGGCGCTGCCAACCGCGCGCGCGTACTTGGCCAACGCGCCCTGGGTGTACCGCGGTGCCGGTTGCTCCCAACCGGCGCGGCGCCGCTCGAGCTCCGAGTCGTCGACGGACACGTCGATCCGGCGGTTCGCCGCGTCGATGACGATCTCGTCGCCCTCGCGGACGAGGGCGATCGGCCCGCCGACGAACGCCTCCGGAGCGACGTGCCCCACGCTGTAGCCCTTCGTCGCGCCGCTGAAACGGCCATCCGTCACGAGGGCGACGTCCGTGCCCAGACCCACGCCCGCGACGGCCGCGGTCACCGCGAGCATCTCCGGCATCCCGGGGGAGCCCTTCGGACCCTCGTACCGGATCACCACGACGTCGCCGGGCCCGATCGAACCATTCGTCACGGCCTCGAACGCGTCCGTCTCGGAGTCGAACGGGCGAGCGCGACCGCGGAACTCGAGCGAGGCGGCGCCGGCGATCTTCATCACGCTGCCGTCGGGTGCGAGGGAGCCGCGAAGGATCGCGGTCCCCCCTTCCGGATGGATCGGGTCGGAGGTCGGATGCACGACGGTGCCGTCGGGTGCGGGCGGCCCCGCCGCGGCCAGGTTCTCCGCTACCGTCTTGCCGGTGACCGTCAGGCACGAGCCGTGGAGCACGCCGAGGTCGAGGAGCTCCTTCATCACCACGGGGACCCCGCCGACCCGGTCCAGGTCGCTCATCACGAATCGACCCGCCGGGCGCACGTCCACCAGGTGTGGCACGCGCCGGCTGATCGCGTCGAAATCGTCGAGCTCCAGCTCGACGTGCGCTTCCCGCGCGATCGCGAGCAGATGCAGGACCGCGTTCGTCGAACCCGCGAGCGCCATCGTGACCGCGATCGCGTTCTCGAACGCCTCGCGCGTCATGATCTGCCGCGGCCGGAGACCGAGCTCCAGGAGATGCGCGACCGCGATCCCGCTTTCGCGTGCCGCGACCTCGCGCCGGTAGTCCACCGCGGGGGGGCTCGCCGAGCCGGGGAGCGACATGCCGAGCGCCTCTCCGACGGCGGCCATCGTGTTCGCCGTGTACATCCCGGCGCACGATCCTGCCGTCGGGCACGCCGCGCGTTCGAGCTCGAGGAGCTGGGCGTCGGTCACCTGACCCTTCGCGTGCGCGCCGACCGCCTCGAACACGTCCTGGATCGTGATGTCACGGCCCTGGTAGGTGCCGGGGAGGATCGTTCCGCCGTAGAGATAGACCGACGGCAGATCCAGCCGGGCCATCGCCATCAACATGCCCGGCTCGGACTTGTCGCACCCCGCGATCCCGACGAGCGCATCCATCCGCTCCGCGTGCATCATCAGCTCGACCGAATCGGCGATCAGATCGCGCGACATCAACGACGCCTTCATCCCCTCGTGACCCATCGCGATCCCGTCGGAGACCGCGATCGTCGTGAACTCGAGCGGGACACAACCGGCCTGGCGGACGCCTTCCTTCGCGAGCGCCGCCAGCTTGTCGAGGTGGTAATTGCAGGGCGTCACCTCGTTCCACGAGGAGGCCACCGCGACCTGTGCCTTGTCGAAGTCGTCGTCGCTGAACCCGACCGCGCGCAGGTACGAACGGGCCGGCGCTCGTGCAGCTCCCTCGGTGACCTCCCGACTGCGGGGTCGATCGATCGTCATCGGATCCTTCCGGGCGAGATGAGGGCTGGAACCTTACCAACGCGCTTCGCGGGGTCGTTCCGTGCGGCCTGTAGCATCCGAACCCATGAACACGTTGCCCCCGAACGAGGGGCGCAGCTGGTGGCTCCGCGAAGCGCTCGCCCGCCCAGAGTTCGCCGGGGAGCCGTGTCCACCGCTCGACACCGACAAGAAAGCCGACGTCGTGATCCTCGGCGGGGGCTACACGGGGATGTGGAGCGCGTGGTTCCTGAAGGAGCTCGACCCCGGCCTCGACATCGTCCTGCTGGAGCAGGACATCTGCGGTGGCGGCCCGAGCGGTCGCAACGGCGGCTTCGTCAACTCCTTCTGGGACGAGCTCGACTTCCTGATCGAGCGCTACGGCGACGCGTCGGCGCTGCGCATCTGCAGAGCGGGTCAGGAGAGCGTCGACGACATCGGCCGGTTCTGCACCGACCACGAGATCGACGCCTGGTTCGCGGCGGACGGGTCGCTTTCGGTTGCATCGTCGACGGCACAGATCGGGGCGTGGGCCGACCTCGTCATGGCGGTCGATCGGATGGGGCTGTCCGACGTCATCACCGTCCTGTCGCCGGACGAGGTCCGCGCCCTGGTCGATTCGCCCGTCTTTCACGCCGGCGTGTTGACCAAAGCCGGCGCAACCGTCCATCCCGCCCGGCTAGCGCGGGGTCTGCGCCGCGTCCTCCTGGAGCGCGGCGTCCGGATCCACGAGGGCACGCACGTCTCGCGGTTCGGCGCGGGCGATCCGGCGATCGCCGTCACCGCCGGAGGGACGGTTCGCGCGGGCGCGGCCGTGCTCGCGGTGAACGCATGGGCGCAGCACTGGCGCCGTTTCAAGCGAGCGATCACGGTGCGCGGCTCGTACATCGTCCTCACGGCTCCCGCTCCCGACCGGCTGGCCGCGATCAACTGGACGACCGGCTTGGGGGTGTCCGACGAGCGCTCGGCGATCCACTACGTCCGAACCACGCCCGACGGTCGCATCGCGTTCGGGATCGGCGGCATGCAACCGGACCTGGCCCGCCACATCGACCCACGGTTCGGCTACGACGAGGCGTCGATCCGCGTCGCCGTCGACGACCTGCACCGGATGTTCCCGTCGTTCGCCGACGTCCCCATCGAGGCCGGATGGGGCGGTCCGATCGACGTCTCGGCCGACCACCTCCCGTTCTTCGGCACGCTCGAGAGTGGCAACGTGCACTTCGGCCTCGGGTTCTCGGGCAACGGCGTGGGACCGGCCCATCTCGGCGGGAGGATCCTGGCGCACCGCGTCCTGGTGAAATACGACGACGTGCTGGCGCTCCCGCTCGTCGACCTGGAACCGCGGCGCTTCCCCCCCGAACCGATCCGATCGGTGGGAGCGATGGTGACGAACCGCGCGATCCATCGCCGCGACGTCGCGCTCGACGGCGAAGAGATCCCGAACCCGTTCGTCGATTTCGTGGCGAAGCTCCCGCGCAGGCTCGGCTACAACCTCGGCCCGTAGCCGCCATCCGGCGCGTACCCTGGTGGCCCGATGACTGCCCGCATCGCCAGAACCTCATGCCTGCTCGCCGTGGTCGCGAGCCTGCTCGCGCTCCCCCCGGCGACCGCGCAGGCTGCTCCCACGTTGCCGGGGATCGACGTCTCCCGGTGGCAGCAGACGATCGACTGGTCGAAGGTGGCCGGATCCGGTATGCGGTTCGCGATCGCGCGAGCCACGAAGGGGCAGCACTACGTCGACCCCACGTTCCAGACCAACGTCGACGGCGCTCGCGCCGAAGGGATCGTCGTCGGGGCCTACCATCGCGCGACGCCGAGCGGCGGCGCCAACGCGAACACCATCGATGCGCGAGCCGAGGCCGACCATTACCTGAACGTAGCGTCCCCCGGTGTCGGCGACCTGATCCCCGCGCTCGACATCGAGGAGACGGGTGGGCTCGCGCCGCCCGACCTCGTCGTGTGGGTGAAGGCATGGGTGACCCGGGTGACGAACCGCCTGGGCGTGAAACCGATGCTGTACGCGAGCCCGAACTTCTGGACGGTCAACATGGGCAACAGCATGTGGTTCGCAGACCACGCGTACCGTCTGTGGCTCGCGCATTGGAACGTGTCCTCTCCGACGGTCCCCGCGAACGGGTGGCAGGGCCGCGGCTGGAAATTCTGGCAGTGGACGCACAAGCCGGGCCTGCCGGGGGTCACGACGGATCTGGACCGTGACCGGTTCGACGGGACCAACCTCGTCACCGCGCGGATCGCGCGGCTGACCGCGGCGCCGGGCGCCGGTGGCTCCGTGACGGACGTCATGGGACGGCTCTCCTGCGGTGACGGCGCATCGTGCTCGGCGTTGTTCGACCCATCGGCGATCGTGACGTTCACGGCGACACCGGATCCCGGAGCCGTCTTCCTCCGGTGGGGTGGGGCTTGCTCTGGATCGTCGCCGACCTGCTCGGTGACCACGCTCGGCAAGAAGACCGTCACGGCGACGTTCGGGTACCCGCTGTCCGCGTCCGCGGCCGGCCCAGGCGGCGGGATCGTCAGCTCCTCTCCTGCCGGCATCTCCTGCGCGAGCACCTGCTCCCGGGTATTCCCCGCGGGTTCGAGCGTCTCGCTCACCGCCACACCCGACGGGGCGAGCGAGTTCGACTCGTGGAGCGGGGATTGCGTGGGGCTCGACGCCAACGCGTGCACGGTGACGCTCGATCAGCCCCGCTCGGTGACCGCATCGTTCACGGATCTGGGACCCCCGTCCGCCGCGATCACGACGCCCCCATCGCTCACCGGCGCCGTCCACATCGCGTTCAGCGAGCCCGTCCACCGGCTCCGAACCGACAACGTGATGCTCCGTACCGCTGGAGGAGGCGCCGTTGCCACGGCGCTCAGGTGCCGGGGCGAAGACGGGACGCCCGTGTCCTGTTCGAAGGACCTCGTGCTGAGCGCGAGGCTCCGTCCCGTGTCTCCGCTGCTCGCAGGCCAGTCCTACGTCGTCGTGGCGAACCCGGACGGCGTCACGCCGGCGATCGTCGACCGAGCCGCGAACCTCCTGCCGAAGACGACCGCGAGCTTCCGCGCGGCGACCACCGTCTTCGAGGAGGCACCGGGGTCCTCGTTCGCCTGGGGAGCCCGCGACGACGCCCGGGCGATGGGCGGGTCGTACCGATGGGAGCGACGCGTCGGGGCCTCGATCACCTTCGGGTTCTCGGGTCCGACCGTCACCCTCTGGACGGTCGCCGGGCCCGCCTTCGGTCGAGCCAGGATCCGGATCGACGGCAGGTACCGAACGACGATCGACGAGTACCGGCCGTCGTTCGCCGTGGTGCCTCGGACCTTCACGGGGCTGCGACGCGGAGCCCACACGCTGCAGGTGAGCATCGTCGCGCCCGGTCCCGGACACCCGGGCGCCGTCGGGGTGGGGGTCGATGCGATCGCCGACGTCAACGGAACGCGGCGAGCACCTGCCGGCGCGGCGACTCGCTGGGGCGCGGAGATCGCCGCGTCGGCGGTGGGCGGGAGGTACGTCGCGAGCGGCGTGGCCGGCGCCCGAGCGTCGTTCCGGTTCCGCAGCACGGCGTTGACGATCACGACGGCGACCGGACCCCGCTTCGGCCGGTCCGAGATCTGGGTCGACGGGACGTTGGAGCGCCGGATCGATCTGTCCGCAGCCACGACCACGTTCGGGGTCACCCGGACCGTCGGCGGTCTCGTCGATCGGGTGCATACCGTCCGGATCGTCGTCCTCGGTCTGCCGGGGAAGGCGGGATCGGGAACCGCGGTGGCCATCGACCGGTGGACCGTCGCCTAGCGAGAGGTTTGTCAACGCCCAGCGCCGACGCCACGATGGACGCGCGATGAGCGACACATCGGTCGTCGACGCCGAGTTGCTCACGAAGTACTACGGAAGGACCAGGGGGATCGAGGAGCTCTCCTTCCGGCTGGAGCCCGGCGAGGTGTTCGGCTTCCTCGGTCCGAACGGCGCCGGCAAGAGCACCACGATCCGGACGATGCTCGATCTGATCCGGCCGACCAGCGGTCGGATCAGGGTCTTCGGGTTGGATCCGCGCGCGGACGGCCCCGCCGTCCGCGCGCGGATCGGCTACGTCCCCGGTGAGTTCGGCCTCTACGAACGGCTCACCGGTCGCGAGTACCTCGACACGTACGCCTCGCTCCGCGGTGGGGTCGACCGGGGGGCGATCGACGAGCTGACGGACCGGTTGCAGGTGGATCCGGAGCGGCGGATCCGTGAGCTCTCGCGCGGCAACAAGCAGAAGATCGGGCTCGTCCAGGCCTTCATGCATCGCCCGGATCTCCTGGTGTTGGACGAGCCCACGTCCGGACTCGATCCGCTCGTCCAACAGACGTTCTTCCGGCTGATCGAGGAGTCGCGCGATCGAGGGGCCACGGTCTTCCTGTGCTCGCACGTCCTTCCCGAGGTGGAACGGGTGTGCGACCGGGTGGCGATCATCCGAGCGGGCCGGCTCGTCGCGGTGAGCGACATCGGCGCTCTGAAGGCGGCGGCCGTCCGGCGGATCGAGCTCCATCTCGATCGGCCCGTCCCGCCGAGCGCATTCAGCTCCCTCGCGTCCGTCGTCTCGGTCGAGGGACACGGCGACGTGCTCCTGATCACCGTGCGCGGACCCCTCGACGAGGTGATCAAAGAAGCCGCTCGCCACACCGTCGTGAACCTCACGAGCCACGAGCCGAGTCTCGAGGAGATCTTCCTGGACATCTATCGCGACGGAGGCTCGACGGCGTGAAGGCGGTCCTCGTTCGGTCGCTCCGGGAGCTCGAGCGGGCCGCGATCGGCTGGTCGGTCGCCGTCGCCGGGGTTGCGCTGATGTACGCGGCGTTCTATCCGAGCGTTCGAGATAGCGCCGCGAACCTCCAGACCTACTTCGACAACCTTCCGGACTCGATCAAGAGCGTGATCGGCGGGAACTACGCGACGCCGGCCGGGTACCTGCGGAGCGAGCTGTTCAGCTCGCTCGGTCTGATCCTGTTCCTCGTCTTCGCGATCGGCGCGGGGTCGCGCGCGATCGCCGGTGAGGAGGAGCATCGGACGCTGGACCTCCTCCTGTCGACCCCGGTCCGTCGGCGGACCCTGGTGACGGACAAGGCCCTCGCGATCACCGGGGTGACGCTCCTCCTCGGCACCGTGGTGTTCGTCGCCACCACGATCGCCGGTCCGCTCTTCGATCTCACCGTCCCCGCCTCCCGTCTCGTGGGGGCGTCCCTGATGCTGGTGCTCCTCACGATCGCGTTCGGCGCGATCGCCCTCGCGATCGGCACGGCGACCGGCCGGCGCACCGTGGGGAACGCGGTCGCGGGCGGCATCGCCGTGGTCGCCTTGATCGTCAACGCGCTCGCCGTGTCGGTCCCGGCCCTCGCACCGGTCAAGCCCCTCTCCCCGTTCCGCTGGTACCTCGAGCCCGACCCGCTCGTCAGCCCGGTCCGACCGGTGAACGTAGTTGTCCTGCTCGCGATCGCGCTCGCCGCCTACGCCCTCGCGGTCGTGACCTTCGAACGCCGAGATCTGTCTGCCTGAGCGTTCGCTCAGCGCGTCGCGACCAGCCAGAGGCGCCGCGACCCCATCTCGAACGGCGCGAGCTCGTCGTCGAACGCCGAGAACGCGCTGAACCCGGCTTCCCGGAGCAGCTCCGTCAGCTCGGGGAGCGTGTAGATCCGGACCGACGTCGTCTGCTCCTGTCGCTCCGCCCCCCGGAGGAACGTCCAGCGTGTTTCGACCCGTCCCGTGCCGACGACGTACGTGCGGTGTTCGAGGACGAACGTCTCCGCGCCTTCGAACCAGTCGCGCTCGCGGAACACGGGCAGGAGCGCCTCCGCGCAGAGCGTGTCGATCAGGTAACGGCCCCCGGGCTTCAACGCCCGGCACGCGGCCCGGGCCTGCGCGAGGTTCCCGTCATCGTCGAAGTAACCGAACGACCCCCACATGCAGATCGCGACGTCGAACGCGTCCTCGAACGTCAGCTGCCGCATGTCCGCGCGCTCGACCGTGACGCCGGCGCCCCGGGCCTCGTCGAGGAACCGGTCGGTGATGTCCACGCCGACGACGTCGAACCCGCGCTCCACCAGGCGCTTCGCGATCCGTCCGGTGCCACACGGGACGTCCAGGACCCGCATCCCGGGATGCAGCCCGGTCGCCCGAACGATCAGGTCCACCTGGTGGTCGGCGTCCTCGAGCGATTCCCATCCGAACTGCACCGCCTGCCACGCGGGCAGCTCGAACAGCTCCTCCCACCAGGCGTCCACGCTCATCCCCACCGGACGAACCGTCGTGCGCGATCGATCGATCCGGCGCGCCGGGCGTCCTTGAGCATCACGGTCGACGCGTTGCGGCCGGGCACGCCCATCACCCCTCCGCCGGGGTGCGTTCCCGCGCCGCACAGGTACAGGTTCCGGATCGGCGTCCGGTAGTCGCCGTAGAAGGGGATCGGCCGGAACGAGAAGAGCTGGTCCGGCGTGATCTCCCCCTGCATGATGTTCCCGCCGAGCAGCCCGAACCGGTCCTGCAGATCCTTCGGCGTCAGCACCTCCACGTGCTCCACCAGCGACGTCAACGAAGGCGCGTACTCGGCGACGGCGGCGATCACCTTCTTCGCCCACGCGTCGCGCGTCCGGGCGGTGTTCGGCGCGTCGAACGGCAGGTACTGCGTGAACGCGAGCATCATTTGTTTGCCGGGCGGCGCCAGCCCTTCGGGCTGGAGCGCGGTCGGGAACACCAGCTCGGCGTAAGGATGCTGGGACGGCTTGCCGTACTTCGCATCGTCGAAGGCCCGCTCGAGGTACTCCATGGACGGTGAGATGGCCGTCAGACCCGCATGGACCGTGCCCTCTTGATCCCAGGCCGGGAACGCGGGGAGACCGGACAACGCCACGTTGACCTTCACCGAGCCGCTGCGGGTCCGGATGCGCTCAACGTCGTGGATCACGTCGGACGGCAGATGCTCCCCTCCGACGAGATCCAGGTACGTCGTCTTCGGATGGGCACTCGACACGACCTGCGCGGCCCTGATCACCGAGCCGTCCTCGAGCTCGACGCCGATCGCGCGACCCGCGGGGCCGACCACGATCCGGGCGACGCGCGCGGCGGTGCGGATCTCCGCACCCGCCGCACGCGCCGCCCCCGCGATCGCTTCGGACACGCCGCCCATGCCGCCCTCGACCCACCCCCAGGCGCCGAAGTGGCCGTCCACCTGACCGATCCAGTGGTGCATCAGCACGTACGCGGACCCCGGCGTCATCGGACCGCCCCACGCGCCGACCACCGCCTGGGTCGCCAGCGCTCCCTTCACCCGAGGATCCTCGAACCACTCGTCGAGCAGATCGGCGGCGCTCATCGTGAACAACCGCACCAGCTCGTGGAGGTCCCGGCCGGTCCACCCGCGGAGCCTCGCGCTCGTCCGCGCCCAGCTCAGAGCGTCGGTCATCCGCATGTTCGGCGGCACGACGAACAACAACCGTCGCAGCAGCCCGCCCACGTGCTCGAAGAACCGATCGAACGCCACGTACGCCTCGGCGTCGTGCTTGTTGAGACGCGCGATGTTCTCCACGTCGCGGCGCAGGTCGCCCCAGAACGTGAGCGACGTTCCGTCGGGGAACGGGACGAAGTAATCGGGGGAGACGATCGAGACCCGGTAGCCGAACGCCTTCAGATCCAGCTCGGTGACGATCCGCTCCGGCAGCAACGACACCACGTATGCCGCCGAGGAGATCCGGTAGCCGTCCCACATCGGCTCGGTGACGGCCGCACCGCCGAGGACGTCTCGGCGCTCCAGGACGAGGACGTCGCGTCCCGCTTTGGCGAGGTACGCGGCGCACGCGAGACCGTTGTGCCCGCCACCCACCACGATCACGTCACGTTGGGTCGTGCTCACGGACGCGGAGGCTAGCGCGACGGGACGCCGGGCGTCGCCGCCCGGGAAGCTAACACGACCCGGACGCCGCCCTTCCACACCTGGTCGATCCGGTCCTTCAGCTTCTCGAACTCGAACGGATCCCCGTCCACCACGACCACGTCCGCGATCTTGCCGGGAGCGAGCGTCCCGAGCCGGTCCCGCAGGCCCATGAGCTCCGCGGCGCTCGAGGTCGCCGCGACCAGCGCCTCCGCGGGCGTGAACCCGTTCGCGGCCATGTGCGTGAGCTCGTTGAGGTTCCAGCCGTGGGGAGCGACCGGGCAGTCGGTTCCCATCGCCACCTTGATGCCGGCCTCGGCCGCGAGCCGCATCGCGTCGAACTCCGGCCGACCGAGCCCCTCGAACTTCGCGCGGATCTCCGGCGCGAGCTTCGGGTCCTTCGCCAGCTCCTCGGTGGTGTCGCCCGCGGTGAGCGTCGGGACGAGCCACGTCCCCCGCTCGACCATCATCTCGGCCGACTCCTGATCGAGGTAGGTCCCATGCTCGATCGACCGGACGCCGGCCCGCACCGCGCGCTTGATCGACTCGGGGGAGTGCGCGTGCGCCATCACCGGGCGCTCGAGGTCGGCGGCAGTCCGCACGATCTGGTCGAGCTCGTCCTGCGCGAAGTGCGGATGCATCGGATCGTCGGTCGGCGAGAAGAACCCGCCGCTGGACGCGATCTTGATCACATCCGCCCCCGCTCGGATCACCTCGCGCACCTTCGTCCGAACGCCGTCGATCCCGTCGCACCGGCCCGTCGGGAACCCCGGGTACCCGACGCCCCAGTCCGCCGAGGTCGCTCCGCTCGGGAGCCACGGGTCGTTGTGCCCACCGGTCTGACTGAGCATCGTCACCGCGATCTGCATCCGCGGCCCGGGGATCACGCCGTCCTCAACCGCGCGCTTCAACCCAAGGTCGGCGCCGCCGGCATCGCGCACCGTGGTGATCCCGAGCGCGAGGGTGGTCCGAAGGTTCGCGGGCGCGAGGTAGAACGCGTAGGAGAACGGCCGGTGCGTGACCGTGAGCTCATCGTCCTCGTACCGGCCCATCAGATGGATGTGGCAGTCGAACAGACCGGGGAGGAGCGACTTCCCCTCGCACTCGATCGCCTCGTCGCCGTCCAGCCCCGACCCGACCGCGACGATCCGTCCATCTTCGATCACGAGATCCCCGTCGGCGAGCGGAGCACCGCTCCCGTCGAAGACAACGCCGCCCCGGAACAGCGTTCTCATCGTTCCCCCTCCTGGTGGTGGGTGCCAACGATAGCGCCACCTCCCGGGGGCGCGGCGGGGCATCATGTCCCGAACGCCGACCTGAAGGAGGACCCATGGTGCAGCCGACGGCCACGGAACGGGCCACGGAACACAAGACGAGCAACGCCTACGACCTGTTCATCCTGGTGCTGACGGTGCTCTCGCTGCTGATCATGGCGGCGCTGTTGCTTCCG
>DATAEV010000102.1:0-4787 GCA_036257875.1 Actinomycetota bacterium
AGCATGCCGGAGGAATAGAACTTGACGGCCGTCTCCATGAAGTCCCCGAGCTCGGCGAACCCGACGATGTCGTCGTAGACGGCATCCGTCTCGCGGCGCGAGAGGCCGAGGAACGACGCGTTCAGGTAGACGTTCTCGCGCCCGGTGAGCTCCGGGTGGAACCCGGCTCCGAGCTCGAGGAGCCCCGCCATGCGCCCCCGCTGACGGACCAGTCCTTGGGTCGGCCGGAGGATCCCGGCGATCACCTTCAGGAGCGTGCTCTTGCCGGAGCCGTTGTGGCCGATCAGCGCGAGGAATTCCCCCTCGGCGACGTCGAACGAGACGTCGCTCAAGGCCCAGAAATCCTCGGCGCGGGTGCGGCCGGCGAGCAGGCGTTGCTTCAGCGACGTCGGCTTCTCCCGATAGATCCGGAAGCGCTTGGAGAGGTCCTGCACCTCGATCGCTGCGGTCACAGTTCCTCCGCGAAGTCGCCCGACAACCCGAAGAAGACCCGCCACGTTCCGTAGAGGAGGAGACCGGACGCGGCCGCGACAACGCCCAATCCTGCGGCGAGCTTGCCGGCCGACAGCGGGATCAGCACCTCATGAGCATCGCTCGAATGGTAAAGGGCCGTCTGGAAGCCACTGACGATCCACGCCATCGGGTTGAGGAGGTACACGCGCCAGAGGAGCATCGGGTGCGAGTGCAGCACCACCTTTGCGTGCACCACCCCGATCGCATACACGATCGGGGTTAACCAGAACCAGACGAGCAGCGCGAGCCCGATCAGATGGGTCAGGTCGCGGTAGCGGACGTTCATCGACGATACCCAGAGCGTCACCGCCACCGTGAACAGCAAGAGCGCCACGAATGAGATCGGGTAGAGCCAGATCGTATGCAGCACGAGCGCGAACCCGGGGAACAGCGCCGCCCGCAGCGCGATGAAGAGCAGGAAGACGGCCGATTGGAGCACGAAGTCAACGAGAGCCACACCGATCGTCGCGAGCGGCAGGATCTCGCGAGGGAAGTAGACCTTCTTCACGAGGTTCGCGTTCATGATCACGGAGACCGCGCCCTGGCTGAGCGAGACCGAGAAGAGGTTCCACGGCAGCAGACCAGCGAGCAGGAACACCGGGTAGTCCTGCGCGGCGCCGCCGAGGACCGTCGCGACGAACGAGAAGACCGCGAGGAACACGACAGGGTTCAGGAGCGACCACACCGCGCCCAGCACGGAGCCGGTGTACTTGACCTTGAGCTCTTTGCGAACGAGGTTCAGCAGCACCTCGCGGTACTCCCACAGCTCGCGGATACGCTCCCGCGGCCGCAGGTGCGGCGGCTCGGACGTTCGTTCGGCGGTTCGGGCTACGGCGGCGATCGGAGCTCCTCGGAACGGCTGCACGGGAGAACACGCAGGTCAGCGGCAGTGTAACAAGGGTCCCATGCAGAGCCGTTCCATCCTTCGGTGCATCACCGAACTCCTCAGGTTCTCCACGAGGGGCTCACGCTCGGCGAGAGCCGCTCGCGGGCGCGGAGCCGAACGACCGCGGCTCGCGCACCTGCTCGAAGACCTCGTCGAACAAGGGGAGCGTCCGCTCGTCGCAGTAGGCATCCTCGAACGCGCGCCGCGCGTTCGAGGACAGCTCGGCCGCCAGCTCCGGGTCATCGCGGAGCCGACGGACGGCGTCGGCCAGGCCGCCGGCGTCGCCGTGGCGCAGGGAGAAGCCGCACGTGTACCGCTCGATCGCCTCGTCGACGTTGGTTCCGACCGGACCGACGTAGACGACGGGGACCCCGCTCGCCAGCGCGCCGTGCAGCTTGCACGGGCTCATGATCCCCCGCGATCCGTCGTCGAGCGAGATGAGCGCGCACCCGGCGCCCGCGAGAACGCTCGGCGTCGTCTCCTTGGGAACGTAGCCCCGCACCACCACGTCATCGAGCTTCCGATGCCGGACCTCCTCGGCGAGCTCGGGATAGCGAACACCGCCGCCCACGAAGAGGAAGGTCACGTCGCCATCCTTCGCGAGGTCTTCGGCGGCACGAGTCATGGTGCTCGTGGGATGCCCGTAGCCGAGGTTCCCCAGGTACAGGACCACGAAACGGTCTGCGAGCTCCGCCGCTTCGTACCCATCCCAGACGGCTGGATGCTGTCCACGGGGGAAGAGCGACATCGGCTCCCAGTTCGGGATCACCGAGCCGAAGGGCGATCCGTCGCCGGCGGACGCGAGTGTGCGTCGGAGCATGGCGTCGTCGAGAGCGATCACGTGGTCGGTCTTCCGGAGCAGCCAACGCTGGATCGATCGCAGCACGCGCGACACGATGCCGCCGGCTCGGATCGTCCCGTACTCCTCCGCCGCGTCGGGATAGACGTCGTGGCACCAATAGACGACGCGCGTTCGCGGATGCACGAACCGATGGACCACGGCCGCGAGCAGCGTGTACGGAGGGCTGGTGAGCGCGACGACCACGTCCTGCCGCGGTGCGACAGCGAGCCGCGTCATGGCACCGACCAGGAACGAGAGGTAGTCGGCCAATCGGTGACCGGTGCTCGCCTTCCCCAGACCGGGGGTCCACAACCGGATGATGCGCGGACCCTCCGATGTCACCGCGGCATCCGCCGCCGTCGTCGAGGGGCTCGGGGAACGACCGAGGTACGCGCCGCTGCCACAGATCACCGTCACCTCATCGCCCATCGATGCCCGGTGCTCCGCCACCGATGCGACGAAGGAGCCCGACGCGGCGACGTCGGGGGGATAGAAGAGGTTGACGAAGGAAACGCGCACCGGAACCTCCGGGTTCGGCCAGACGAGCGCCGCGGAGGAAGCGGTCCCGGCGGCGCTCGCTAGAGTACCAACCGTGCTCCGCCGAACAGACGCATGCGATCGTGCCCGCTAGCACGTCCGGCATGCGCGTCGCGGTCACGGTCGAACAATCCTGGCACGTCGTGCCCGGTGGGATCGCCGTCGCGACGGTCGAGCTGCTGCACGCGTTGTCCGCCCGCGGCGGGTTGGACCTCGTCGGCGTTTCGGCGTGGCACCGCCGGCGGCCCGCCGCCGGGCTCGTTCCTCCCGTCCCCGTCCGTCGGTTCCCCCTCCCCCGCCAGGTCCTGTACGAGTCCTGGCAACGGCTCCGGGCCCCGAGCGTCGAGCGCCTGACCGGTCGCGTCGACGTCGTGCACGACGCGGGGTACGTCGTGCCGCCATCGAAAGCTCCACTCGTTGCCACCGTCCACGACCTCGCGTTCCTCACCTACCCGCAGCACTACACCTGGCACTCGCGCGAGGTTTTCCGTCGCGGGTTGGAGCTCACGCGTCGCCACGCGCGTTTGGTGATGTGTCCCTCCCTCGCGACCAAGGCGGCATGCCAGGACGCCGGCATCGAAGCCGAACGGCTCCGCGTGGTGCCGCTGGGCGTCCATGTGCCGCCGCAGCAAGCCGAACGCAGCGACCGGGTTCGCCGGCGATACGGCCTCGAGCGTCCCTTCATCTTGTTCGTCGGCACCGTGGAGCCGCGGAAGAACCTGCATCGTGTGATCGAAGCCTTCCGCGAGCTCGACGCAGCCGAGATGGAACTGATCGTGGTCGGACCGCAGGGGTGGAAGGAAGACGTCGACGACGCGTTCGACGGATCGCACGGTCGTGCCAGAACCCTCGGCTACCTGCCGCGGGACGAGATCGACGCCCTCTACGCGGAGGCAGCTGCCGTCGTGTATCCGAGCCTCGCGGAGGGCTTCGGGCTCCCGGTGCTCGAGGCGATGGCCAACGGCGCCGCCGTGGTGACCTCGGCGGGGACGGCGACCGAGGAGGTCGCCGGCGACGCCGCGATCCTGGTGGATCCGCTCGACGTCGGCGCGATCGCCCGAGCCTTGCAACGCCTGATCGACGATCGGGCCCTCGCCGCCGCGCTCGGCGCGGCGGCGAGAGTCCGAGCGTCAACCTTCACGTGGGAACGGACGGCCGAGCTCGCGGCGGCGGTGTACGCGGAAGCGGCCGAGGCAGCGCGATGAGCCTGCCGCGCGCCGGCCCGATCCGCGTCGGGGTGAACCTGCTTTGGCTCCTCCCGGGTGCAGCGGGCGGTGCCGAGCGGTACGCCGTCCGTCTCCTCCGCGCCCTCGCGGACGAGGCGTCCGACGACGTCGACGTCACCATCCTCTGCAACCGCCGCTTCCCGCCCGCCCACGCTGATCTCACTGCTCGCGCCGCGACGGCGGTGGCGCCGATCGACGGCGGCTCGCGCGCTCTGAGGATCGCGGCGGAATCCACCTGGCTCGCCCGCGAGGCTTCGCGCAGGGACCTCCACGTGATCCACCATCCGAACGACGTTCTCCCGTGGTTCCGCACGCGGCCGAGCGCGCTCACGATCCACGACCTTCGCTCGATGGCCGGCGACGAGGTCCTCGGCCGCGCGCAAGCCGCCTACCTCCGCGCGCGAGTGCCGTCGTCCGCTCGCGCGGCGGCGGTCGTGATGACCCCGTCGGAGTACGTCCGGCACCAGGTGCTCCAGCGCTTCCAGCTCGATCCGGCTCGCGTGATCGTCGTCAGCGCGCCGCTGTCCCCCGGGGACGCGCCCGACACGAACGGCCCCGGTCCGCCGCCGGTGCCAGGGCGATACTTCGTCTATCCGGCCGTCACCGATCGGCACAAGAACCACCCGATCCTGATCGAGGCGTTCGCCCGCGTGGCCGCCACCGACCCCGACGTCCGGCTGGTGCTGACGGCCGTCCCGGGGAACGCCGACCCCGAGGTCGAAGCGACGATCCGCCGGCTGGATCTGGGCGATCGTGTCCGCCGGATGGGGATGGTCACCGATCG
>DATAEV010000169.1:0-17352 GCA_036257875.1 Actinomycetota bacterium
CCATGCGCACGCATCGACCCAGGCCATCTTCCGCGGGGTGTCCTGCTACCTGCTCGGCCGATTCGACGAGGCGCGACGGTACGCAGCCGCGGGCCGCGAGATGTCGGCGAGCGACGACGCGATCAACCAGTACTCGTGGCGCTCCGTCGAGGCGAAGCTGTTGACGAGGGAGGGCCGCATCGACGATGCCATCCGCTTGATCCGGGAAGCGGTCCAACTGGCGGAGACCACCGACGAGTTCCTGCTCCGATGGCTGCTGTGCTGGGACCGAGCCGACGTGGCGATCGCGGCCGGCGACCCTCGCGAGGCACGGGCGGCGCTCGAGCAGGCGGTCGAGCGAGCGGAGCGCAAGGGCGCGGTCGTGCTGGTCGATCGCACCCGACAGCGTCTCGCCGAGCTTTAGACCCTTCAGGCGACGTCGTCGTCCGGGGGCATCACGCAGAACTCGTTGCCCTCGGGGTCGAGCATCACGCACCACATGCCGCCGTCCCCCTCGGCCCAGTTGCGGATCGACGCCCCCAGGCCCTCCAACCGTTCCACCTCGACCTCCAGCTCCTCGCCGGCTTGGAGGTCGAGGTGCATCCGGTTCTTGACGACCTTCTCCTCGGGCACCTCCACCAGGAAGATCACGGGGAGGTCCGAGTCGTCGGGAGGCTCGACCATCACGGTCGGATCGTCCTCGGGATCGAAGATCCCCTTCGAGGCGAGACGCGCGAGCTCCTCCTCGTCGTAGGGGGCCACGTGCCACTCGAGCGCCGCGGCCCAGAACCGTGCGAGCGGGGCCGCGTCGCGGCAGTCCAACACGACGGCGTCGATCCTCACGGTCGCAGCCTGCCGCGACGCGGCCGCGCGCGCAAGCCCTCGCGGCCGCGATGGGATCAGGTGTGGACGGCGATCACGAACGCTTCGCCGACGTCGCGCAGGATCGACTGCGCCCGGTTCCGGAGCGAGCTGGCGGAGTCCGACAGCTCGCGTTGCCGCGTCTTGTCGATGAACGTGATCGCGTTGATATCCACGTTGGCGAGCGCCGACAGGGCGGCCGCGTGCAACGCCGCGGCCGCGCTGTACGCGTCGGAGGCGGCGTTCGGGTTGCCCGACGTGATCGCCTCCTCCGCGAGCCCCATCAGGTACACCGAGCGACGAGCGATCTCGAGCGGCACGTCGGCCGCGTTCTCGAGCGCGTGCTGGAGCGTGTAGGTGCGCACCTGTTGCTCCTCCACGGTTTCCTTCGGCAGCTTGTACGCGGCCATCACGTCCCGATAGGCGGCTGCGTCGCGGTCGGCCAGGCCCAGGAGGATGTGCCGTTCCTCGTCGCACTCCTCGGCCATCGCCGCCATCCGCCCGGCAACGTCCTCGAACCCCTTCTTCTTGAGCGTCAGGCGAGCGACCATCACGATCAGCGCCGCGCCGGCCGCCGCCGAGATGCCGGCCCAGGCGCCCCCGCCGGGGGTCGGCGCGTCGGATCCCAGTTCGTCGAGGAATCGCTGGATCCGCTGTCCACCGAGGGGCATGTCCACCGTGATCGCGGGTTGCGGGATCGCCACGCTCTTCCCGGTGGTCCAACCCGCGGACGATCGTTCCGGCGGGGTCCCTTCGTCCATGTCGCTCATCCCGCTCCTTCGATCAGCCGCTCCAGGACCTGGCGGTCCGCATCGAATCCTCGCAGGCGAACGCGAGCGATGTCTCCTTCGGTGATCGCCGCCTCCGGAACCAAGCCCACGATCTCCGAGTCCGTGATCGCCAGTCCTCGGGAGCCGGCCTCCGTGGCGACCGCGGCGAACGCGTCGACGATCCCGGTCACCTCATGGTCGACGAGGTTCATCGACACGGTGACGCTCCCCCGCTCCGGCACCAGGAACCCGATCGCCCGGAGGGCCGGGAGCCCCCCGCCCGACGTCCGGATCGCCCGGGCGACCGCCCGTGCCGCGTCCTCGTCGGTGCCGTCGAGGTAGACGTTGAACGCGATCAGCGGCTTCCGCGCGCCGACGGCGGTGGCCCCCGCTGCGCCGAGCGCATGAGGCCCGAAGTCGGGGAGACGCTCCCCGTGAGCGACGGCGTCGCGGAGTCCCTCGAACTCGCCTTTGCGCACGTCGGCCAGCGAGGCGCGTTCCGGGACGAGCGCCGCCCGATCGTAGAGGTACACCGGGAGGTCGAGTGACGTCGCCAGCTCCTTCGCGAAGGTGCGCGCGAGCTCGACGCAGTCGTCCATCGTGACGCCGCGGACCGGCATGAAGGGGATCACGTCGGCGGCGCCCATCCGCGGGTGTCCACCGGTGTGGTGCTCCATGTCGATCAACGCGATGGCCACCCGCGCCCCGGAGAGCGCGGCCCGCGCGACGGCGTCCCGATCGCCGAGGACGGTCGTATCCAGTCGGTTGTGGTCCGGGTCGGCTTGGTGGTAGACGAGGTGGGCGCCGGGCACCTGCAGCGCCCGGCAGATGGCGTCGATCACATCGGTCCGTCGACCGTCGCTGAAGTTCGGAACGACGCCGAACAGCTGCTCCGCCACCACGGGCGGGACTCTAGCGCGCTCAGTCGCGGGGCCGCCGTTTCTGCGGATCGAGGATCGACAACGGCGCGACCGTCGCCGCCGCCGTGCCGTCCCCCACCGCGACCTCGACCTTCTCGCCGTCCGCGGCGACATCCGTATCGAGCACCGCGAGACCGATCGTCCCCACGCGAGGACTGGAGGCGGGCGAGGTGACGACGCCCACCTCGCGGCCGTCCTTCGTGACGATCGCCCCGTGATCGGGAGCGGCCTCCCCCTCGATCTGGAGCGTCTTGAACCGCTTCGGGTGGTTCTCCCCACGTTCGCGCAACGCCCTTGCCCCGACGCACTCGGTGTCCGTATCGATGAACCGGTCCATCGAGAGGTCCCACGGGGAACGCTCGCCGGGGTCGTAGTCCACCGCGATGATGATCAACCCAACCTCGGTGCGGGCGAGGTCGATCGCGGTCAGACCGAAGGGCACGGCCCCCGCTTCCAGGAGCGCGGCCCACACCGTCTGCGCGTCGTTCGGCGCCACGATCACCTCGTACCCGTGCTCGCCGCTGAACCCCGTCCGGGTCACCGTGGCGGGCACGCCGGCGACGGTGACCGGCTCAGGCCAGAACCGGAAGTACCCGAGCTCCCCGAGATCTCGATCGACGAGCGGCTGCAACGTGTCCTGCGACGTCGGGCCCTGCACGGCGATCATGGCTAGGTCGTCGGTGCGATGCTCGATCGCCGCATCCAGATCGCCCGCGGTCTCCCGGATCCAGCCCTGGAGCGTCGCCGTGTTGATCATGACCCAGAAGCGGTCGTCGGCGAATCGGTACACGTTGCCGTCGTCGACCATGGAGCCGTCCGCGTTCACGAACGCGCCGTAGCGAACCTGGCCGGCTCGCATCCCCTCGACCCTGTTCGTGAACCGCCGCTGGATCAGCCGCGCCGCATCCGGCCCGGTCACCTCGTACTTGCACGTCGAGAAGAGGTCCCAGATCCCGGTCGCGGTCCTGACCGCCTCGTACTCCTCCAGCGGGTCCCGCCCCTCGTGCATCGTCCAGGGGTACCCGTCCTCCCACATCGTCTCGGCCCCGTGGGCTTCGTGCCATGCGTGCAGCGGCGAATGCTTGTCCTCGGTCATCACCGTTTCTCCTCCGGTCGTGGAAGCCGCGGCCTCAGGCGCGCGGCCTCTCCTTGGCAGGGTCGTAGATCGCGAGCACGTCGACGGTACCGGTCAGCGTCCCGTCGCCGTGCTCGATCGAGACGCGGGTGCCGGGGACCGCCCGATCCGTCCGCAGGACGGCGAGGCCGATCGGTCCGAACCGCGGGCTGTCGGCCGGAGACGTCAGGACCCCGACCGTCTCGCCGCCGTCCGTGATGGCCGACCCGTACTCGGGGGGCTCATCCCCCTCCAACCGGAGGGTCACGAACCGGTTGGGCGGGGCCGCGGCCACCGCGCGGAGCTTCTCCGTTCCCATGTTGAGCTCGTTGAGCGACACGAACCGGTCGAGACCGAGGTCGAACGGGGTCCGCTGGTGCGGCTCGTAGTCGTAATCGGTCACGATCATCCCGACCTCCACGCGGATCGGTTCGATCGCGTCGGCGCCGTACGGGGTGGCGCCGGCGCCTTCGACGGCCTCCCAGAGGGTCTCGGCGTGCTCCGGACGGAGGAAGACCTCGTACCCCAGCTCGCCGCTGAACCCCGTCCGGGAGAGCCAGACGGGCACGCCACCGACCTGCACCTGCTCTGGGAGGAAACGGAAGTAGCGGAGCGCGTCCAGATCCGCATCCGTGATCGTGCGCATCAGCTCGCGGCTCTTCGGGCCCTGGATCTGCATGCTCGGAAGCTCCGGAGCGATGTACCGCACCTGGACGTCGAGGCCCTTGGAAGCGGCGCCGAAGTACTCCTCACGTTCGTCCGAGTTCGTGCACACCCACAGGTGGTCCTCGGCGAAGCGGAAGACGGTCCCGTCGTCCACCAGCAGCCCGTCCTCGTCGACGAACGGGCCGTAACGGACCTGTCCGGCCGTCATGCCGACGATGTCGGCGGTGTGCACGCGCTGCGCGGCCTCGACGGCGTCCTGCCCGGTGAACTCCCACTTGTTGAGCGGGGACAGATCCCACATCCCCACCCCCTCGCGGATCGCGCGGTACTCGGCGGCGGGGTCGCCGAAGTTCGTGACCCACAACCATCCCGCTTCGTCGGAGAAGCCGGCGGCCTTCTTCGAGGTGATCGGGTGGAACGCGGTCTCCCTCGCCATGGGCTCGTTGTACCGCACGGCTGAACCGCGATTCAAGTCTGTGAGGTCGGGGGCAGGTTGCCGCCGGGCGCGCAGCGGATCGTCTCGGTCTCGGTGACGATGACGTCGACGCGGAGGTCGAAGCTCCCGACGGGAAGCTCCCGCGAGAGGACCTGGAGGTCGAAGGCGATCGCGATCCGCGGCACGCCCCGCCCGGTGCGGCGGAGGAAGCGGTCGTAGAACCCTCCCCCGTACCCGATCCGGTGCCCGAATCGGTCGAAGGCGACCCCCGGCGTCACGACCCGATCGAGCTCCTCGGGCGCGAGGATCGTCCCGGCGGCCGGCTCGCGAGCGCCGAACGACGTTTCCCGGAGTGGGTCGCCCGGCTCGTAGGCGACCGCCACCAGATCCCCCTCCTCGATCCGCGGCAAGCAGACGCGGACGCCCCGAGCATGCAGCGCCTCGAGGAGCGGCGGCGTCGCCACCTCCGAGCCGAAGGACCAGAACCCCATCACAACCCCACCGTCCCGGACCTCGGGGAGCGTCAGGAACCGCTCATGGATCGCGTCGCTGCGCGCGACGCGCTCGGCTTCGCCGAGCGCGTCGCGCGCAGCGAGCACGGCAATGCGGATGTCGCGTTTCGCCCGCTTCAGCTCCGACGCCCGCATCAGGCGCGGAGCGTTGCGGCGAGGAGCGCCGAGCGATCCGCAGGACCCGCGGCAACCGCGATCAGCCACGTCGCTCCGACGCCCTCGATCCGGTCACGGAGCCGGCGGAGATCGTCCCCGGTTCCCCGCCAGATATCCATGCCGAGACCCTTGGCCGCGCGCTCCGCCTCGAGCGCGGCGAGCTCCTTCGCGTCCTTGCCGAGCAACACGATCCCAGCCCAGGTCGGCGGGACCTCGGCGGGCTCCCTGCCGGCGTCGGCGGCGAGCCGCGCCAGGTCCGCCGCCCGGGCGACGAACGTGTCCGCATCGAGCCCCCAGGCGTTCCACCCGTCGGCCGACCGGGCGGCGACGCCGATCGCGGTCTCCTTCGTGCCGCCGACCCACACCGGCGGCGCGCCGGGGGGCAGGAGCGGACCGGTGAGCGCGGGGGTCCACCGCCCGCCGGGCCAGGGCTTCCCCGCGAAGAGCGCCCGGAGCGCGAGCACGGTTTCCTCCAGGAGGGCGACGCGTTCTGGGAACGGCGGATAGTCCAGCCCGAGCGCCGCGTGTTCGGCGCGGCCGTTCGCGTCACCCGCCCCCAGTCCGAGCACGGCGCGGCCGCCGGTGACGGTGTCGAGCGCCGCCGCTTGTTTCGCCACCATGCCGACGGGCCGGAACCCCGCCCGGGTGACGAGCACCCCGACACCGAGCCCGGGCTCCGCGGCCGCGACCGCCGCGAGGAGCGTGTACGGCTCCAACGAGGGACGGTCGGGCGCTCCCGGCGGGAAGAGGTGGTCCGAGGCGAAGACGGCGTCGTAGCCCGCCGCCGCCGCGCGACCGGCGGATGCCAGCGGTTTCGCAGGGTCCGCGGTGAAGACCGTCAGGACGAGCCCCAGCTTCATCCACGATCCTCCAGCGCCAACAGCGCGGCGCCGATCGCGGCGCTGTCCATCCCCAGATGCGCCTCCACGATCGGCACTGCAGGGCGATACTCCGCGGCCTCCACCGCGTCGACGAAGGCCGCGCGCGCCGGGTCCAGCAGGAGGTCGCCCGCTCCGCCGACGCCACCCCCGACCACGACGGTCGCGGGATCCAGCACGTTGACCAACCCGGCGATCCCCTCCCCCAGGCGCCGGCCCACCTCGGCGATGATGCCGCGCGCGACGGCATCGCCGTCGCGCGCCGCATCCACCACCATGTGACCGGTGACGGCGTCCGGATCACCGCCGGCACGCGCCGCGAGCGGCGCGTGCCGGCGCGCCGCGGCCCGGCCCTCACGGGTGATGGCCGATCCGCTCGCCACCGTCTCCCAGCAGCCACGGTTGCCACAGCCGCACACGGGGCCGTTCGGCTCCACGACGATGTGGCCGACCTCCGCCGCGAACCCGTGGGCGCCGCGGTAGAGGGAATCACCGAGGATCAAGCCGCCCCCGATCCCGGTGCCAACCCCGATGTAGAGCACGTGTGCGACCCCGCGCGCCGCTCCGGCCCGGTACTCCCCGTAGGCGCCAGCCGTGCAATCGTTCTCGACGATCACCCGGGTTCCGGCGGCCCGCCCGACCACGTAGGCGATCGGGGCGTCGCGCCAGGCGAGGTTCGGCGCGAACCGCAGGAGCCCCGTTCCTTCTTCCACGAGGCCGGCGGCCCCGACGCCGACCGCGACGACCTCCGGGCCCGACACGTCGCCGAGGGCCGCTACCAGGGTCGCGAGGGTCGCATCCATGTCGTCGGCAGGCGTCGGACGCACGGAGCGGGCGAGCTCCTTCCCCTCGCCCGTCACGCGCAACGCGACGACCTTCGTGCCGCCGACGTCGATGCCGACGGCCTCCGGAACCGCGTCGCTCATCCGATGTCGATCTTCTCGAGCCGCGTAGGGTTCGGCTGGTCTCCCTCGCTGGGCTGCATCTCCTCTGCCCGTGCATCGATCACCCCACGGAACGCGAGCAACATCTCTGTGCCCGCCCGCAGGAGGTGTTCGATCACTTCGGGCTTGAGCGGCTGGACGGCGGTGACGGCCATGCAGACCGGGCACCATGCGACCGGGCATCCCGTCTGCACGTGGGGACCCTCCGGCGCGGGATCCAGCGCACCGCTCTCGGGCACGGGGGAACCGACCCGCTTCGCGCGCTCATCCTTGGCGGCCTCGGCCATCGTCAGCCCCTTTCCGGGTCTGCGGGTTGGGACCCGCGACCGAACACGATCTCCAGATGGTCCCCCGCGAAGTTCGCTTCCCGGACGACCATGCGTTTCAGCGACTGCGGCAGGATCAGGTTGCGCTTGTACGACCCCACGCGGACGACCAGCTCCTCGCCGCGCCGGTGGATGTCCATGTCGTCACGGGAGACGAACGGGAGCCGCATCCGCAACACGTACCCGTCGTCGCGTTTGCGCACACGGATCGGGTCGTCGTGGTACAGGATCGACACCGAGTCCAGGTCACCATAGACCTCCTGGCCCATCTCCTCGAGCAACGGGATCCCGACCATCTCGCGATCGAACAATCGGGACATGAGGATCGGCACGGGCTCGAAGGATTCGTGCACCGTCGCCAGGTGTTCCGCCTGGATGTCCTTCCACTTCCCGAAGTAGGGGTCGGTGACGTCGGGTGGCAGGACCCGGTTCACGACCACCGCGTCGACGCGGTACCCGAACAGTCCGAGGTAGGTGTATGTCCGGCGCGCCTCGCTGATCACCATCTTCTCCGGGTTGACCACCAGCCGGACCGAGGAGACGGCCTCGTCCGTCAGGATGACCTTCACCGCGTCGAGGTTCCGGTGGAGCCGCTCGACGGCCTCGAAGACCTGATCCGACGCGATGGGAAGCGAGGTCATCCTCGACACGAGGGGACGAACCGCCTTCACCACCTTCCGCTCTACCGGGAAGATCCGCTCGATGTACCAGCTCATGATCTCGGGCAGCGACAGGAGCCGCAGCGTCTCGGCGGTGGGTGCGCAATCGACGACGAGACAGTCGTAGTTGCCGCTCTCGACGTGGGTCTTCACATCGATCAAGGCGAAGATCTCGTCGAGACCTGGGATCACGGTGAGCTCTTCGGCTTGGATCGTCTCGGTGCCCGCCCAGTTCATCAGCTGGACCATGTAGTCCTGGATCTCGCGCCAGTTGTCCTCGAGCCGCTCTTGCGCGTCGATCTCCTGGCCCCACAGGTTCTCGATGATCCGGGTCGGCGCATTCCCGATCCGCGTCTCGAAGGAATCGGCGAGCGAGTGCGCGGGGTCGGTGGACATCACCAGCGTCCGCTGGCCAGCTTTGGCGGCCCGAACCGCGGTGGCCGCGGCGACGGTCGTCTTGCCGACCCCGCCTTTCCCCGTGAACAGGATGACCCGCATCGAGCCAGCCTAGCTTCGCGGCCCCTCCACGTCAGCGGGTCGCGAGCAGAGCGAGGATGGCGATGACGTTGATGGTCGCGTGCGCGGCCATCGAGGCGACGAGCGTGCGTCGATGCTCGAAGACCGCGGCGAGGATCACGCCCATCAGGGCGAGCCCGAAGAACCGGATCGGCTCGACGTGCACGAATGCGAAGAATCCACCCGACAGGACCGCGGCCCACACGAACCGCATCCGTCCACGCAATCCCTGGAACACGAACCCCCGGAAGTAGACCTCCTCGCAGATCGGAGCGAGACAGATCGCCATCGCAGCGTCGATCACGAGCCAGGGCCCCGCCAGGTCCTGGAGGGAGCTCGTCGTCGTCGGCTGATGACCCGTGATCGCGCGAACGACCTCGACCGTGATCGCGATCGCGATCGTGCCGGCGAAGACGGCCCCGATCCCCGCACCGATCCCGGCGAAGACGTCGCGCGCACGCCACCCGCCACGGCGCAGGCCGAGCGGGGCCAGGGAGCCTCGGGTGCGTCGAACGAAGACGACGATCGGAACGAGAAGGCTGAGCTGTTGGATCACCGTCACCAGGACGGCTCCCCCGTCCGAATCCCATCCCAAGAAGCCGAAGACGAGGTAGTTCGCGAACAACACCAACCCGAACGGCACGAGCGCGATCGGGATGAACTCGCTGAGGCTCCAGGAGCCGAGCGGCCATCGGTCCGCACCGTCCGGACGAGGAGGGACCGGTTGCGGAACGGGCCGCATCGCCTGGGCCGCGAGCGGCTCGACGCCCATCAACCCATCTCGACGCGTCGTTTCAGCCGTTCGAGCGCGTTCTCGATCACGCGACGGGCGCCCTCCGTCCGGATGAACCCCGGAACGAGCGGACCGAGCTCGACGGCCAAGCGGTAGGTGACCTGGGTCGTGTCGGGATCGACCTCATCGAGCAGGTACTCGCCGCGCACGTCGCGGACGGCCCCGTGCGCGTCGGTGGAGTCCCACGAGATGGCCGTGTCGCCCGGCGCGTACCGGTAGCGCAGGGTGTACGAGGCCTTCCCGAGGACCGGGACGTCGACCTCGAACGCGACCTCGGTCGGCCTGCCTCCTTCTCCCCGCTCGCGGACGTCCGCCGACCGGACGTCCGCCCATTCTGGGTAGGCCTCGTAATCCTCGATCACCTCGACGACGTCGTCGATGGGTGCCTCGATCAGGATCGATCCCTCGGCGTGTTCCATCAGCGCAATGCTACCGGTGGGCCGCGCTGACGGCGCCGAACACCAGCAGGCCCACACCGACGAACACGACGCCGACGAGCGCCCACATCAGGACCTTCGTCTCCACGAGCAGGTCGCCGCCCTGCGCGAGCCCGTAGGCCTCTACCGCCGACATCGCGTAGACGCCGATCCCGGCGAGGAGGAACAGGATGAACGCGGCCACGAGCGCTCCGGATCCGGCAGCCGCCACCGCGAGGGACGCGCCGAGCCCGAAGGTGACGGCGAACAGCACGCCGCGCGCGAGCCCGTCCAGACCGCGGCCAACGGCACGGTGTCCCAGCCCGGGGAAGATCAGCGAACGGACCGCCGCGTCGCGCGGCTCGATCCGTGCCCGTTCGTCCGGAACGCGCATCACCTGCGCGAACGGCGTGCCGCACGTCGCACACGAATCCAGCTGGATCGGGTTCTTCCCGCCACACACCGGGCACGGCCAGAACGGCTTCGGCCGTTCCGTCGGTGCGGCGGCATCCACGGCGGTCTCCTTCTCGGGTTCCTCCGGTCGCGGGGCGGCGGGAGGGTCGGGAGCCCGATGGAGCGGCGCGAAGCACTGGCCGCACCATGCCGCATCCTCGGAAACCAATGCACCGCACTTGGGACATCGGCGCTCTTCATCGGGCACGGCCGAAGGGTACCCCTCGAACGAGACGCGACGAACGACCCTCAGCCCGCCGCCGCGCGGAGCCATCCGGCCAGCCGGTCGGCGATCACCGGCCAGGTATGCGAGCGGACGACGCGCGCACGCCCGGCCTCGCCCATCTTCCGCGCGAGACCGGGGTCGGCGAGCAAGGTCGCCACCGCGTCCGCGACTGCGTCCACGCGTCGGCCGTCGACGCACAGGCCGGTTTCGCCGTCGATCAAGGCCTCCGGGGCGCCGCCAGAGTCGCCGACGACGACCGGACGGGCACACGCGGCCGCCTCGATGAAGACGTTGCCCCAGCCCTCGACCTCGAGACCCGCCGCCCGGGTGCGACAGGGCATCGCGAAGACGTCCCCCACGGCGTAGTACCCGGGGAGGTCGTGTTCGCTCACCTGGCCCGCGAACAGGACCGAATCGGCCGGCGCCGCGGTCGCCATCGCGCGGAGCTTCGCTTCGTAGGGGCCACCGCCGACGATCAACAGCGTGGCCTCGGGGACGCGGGCTCGGATGGATCCCATCGCCTGGATCAAGACGTCCTGACCCTTGCGAGGGACGAGCCTGCTGACACACACGACGAGCGGCCGGTCCTCGAGGCCGAACGTGCGCCGGATCGCGTCGGTCTCGAGGTCCGGCCGGAACCGTTCGATGTCGGCACCGGGGTAGAGCACCGAGACGGGCACGCCGGCGGGCACCGCGGTCCGAACCGTCCGCGCGATGAAGGCCGAGCACATCACCGCGACGCGAGACGCCCGCGAGGTTGCGTGCCGCATCGCCGCGTGCGTCCCGGGAGCGATCGACAACCAATACTCGAAGCCGTGTGCGGCGGCGACGTAGGGATACCCGTCCTCGGCCAGCGCCGGCCCGAGGAGGGCCAACGGATAGGTAGCGCCGAAGAGCACGACCTCGGCGCCGAGCTCGCGCGCGGCCGCACGCACCCGTCGCCCCACGTTCCTGGTCGGGACGAGGAAGCGCTCCGGCTGGCGGAAGACCGCGAACGGGGCCTCCGCGTCGTACTCGGAGGCGCCGTCCGCGGTGGGGCAGAACACGCCCACCCGGTCCCCAGGCAAGGCCTGTACCAGTGCCTCGAGGGTCCGTTGGATGCCTCCCACGCGCGGCGGGAAGTCGTTCGTGACGACGAGGGTGGTCGGAACCTCCATCGTGCCGATAATCCCAGAGGAGCGCGAAGCACACCGAGGGGATGAGAACCGGCATGGATCAGGTGTCCGAGAGCGAGCTCGTGGCGCTCGAGGAGGAACGTGCCTTCCTCGATCGGTCGGCCTGGCGCAAGGTCCGGGTCACGGGTGGGGACGCCCTAACATGGCTCGGCGACCTGCTCACGGCCGACATCGCCGGCCTGGAGCCGGGGCGCGGGTGTCGCTCGCTGCTGCTCACCCCCACCGGCCGGATCCGCGCCGACGTCCAGGTCGCGCGTCGCGACGACGATCTCTTCTTGCTCCAGGCGCCCGAGCAACCGGAACACATCGGACTGGCCCTGAGTGCCTACGTCTTGTCCGCCGACGTCTCGCTCGAGGACCGGACCAACGACCTCGCGTTGTTCACCGTCCCGGGCCGCGCCGCCTCGGTGGTCGGCATCCACGGAGCGACCGAACCGTCGAGCGTCGGGCCAGGCATCGACGTGCTCGTCGATGCCGGGAAGCCCGCGTGGCGGTTCGTCGAAGCGTGCATCGCCGCCGGCCTCGAAGAGGCCGGCGGCGACGCTTACGAGGTCTGGCGCGTGCGCCGCGGGATCGCCCGGATGGGGCGGGATTTCGATGGGCGCTCGCTGCCTGCCGAGGCTGGGCTCGAGGCCACGATCGATTCCGAGAAAGGGTGTTTCCTCGGCCAGGAGGCGGTCGCGCGGGTGCGGAACCTCGGGCATCCCCCCCGGCTCCTCCGCCACCTCCACGGTCCCGGGCCGATCGCCCCGGGCGAGGGGGTGTTCGCAGGATCCAGCGCGGTCGGCGAGGTCACCAGCGCGGCTCCTGATGGGGACGGAAGCACGGTCATCGCTCGGGTCCGATGGGACGCCGCGACCGAGCCGTTGACGGTCTCCGGCGGCCGTTCGCTGGAAGCAACGCTCGCCCAGAGCTAGTTCGTTCGAGTCATTTCATGTCCCCCTGTTAGGTGAGGGCGCAATGGGTGCCTTCGCCCTCTTCCCTTGGCGCCGAGCGCTCTGGTATGAATCGGCCCCGGCCTGCCCGCGGCCGCGAAGGGGGGGTGCGACCAAGGTGAGGATCGACCGGTTCCCTGACGTTGATGTGGATGCGCTTCCTGCCAATCCGTCCCCCCCGGATCTGTGGCAGGACCGCGCCGCCTGCTTCGGGATCGACCCCGATGTCTTCTTCCCGATCTCCGAAGAGGAGGCTGGGCCGGCGCTCACCTTCTGCAACGTCTGCACGATCCGCGAAGAATGCCTCGCTTGGGCGCTCAAGAATGGTGAGCGCTATGGCGTGTGGGGCGCGACGACGGAGCAGCAGCGCCGCCGGCTGCAGCGTCACGTCGCCTGACGCGCGCTGTTCTCGCGAACGGAGCCTGTCGCCGGCCGCTCGGCGTCGCCCCTAGACTGGTCCGCGTGGAGCCCGACCGCACGCCGATCGACGCCGTCGCGCCTCTTCGGATCAGCTTCGTCGGTGGCGGCACCGACCTCCCCCACTGGTACGAGGAGCACGGCGGGGCCGTGCTTTCCGCAACGATCGATCATTCGGTTCGCGTCCGGCTCGTGCCGCGCGATGACCGAGAGATCACGGTCCGCTCGCTCGACCTCGGACATATGGTCGCGTACCACCTCGATCGAGGGCCCGCGTACGACGGGGTCATGGACCTGCCGAAGGCCGCGATCGCGCGGATGGGCATCACGACGGGTGTCGATCTCCAGATCGAGAGCGACGCACCGCCGGGGAGCGGCCTGGGCGGTTCGTCGGCACTCGTCACGGCCGTCGTCGCCGCCCTCGCGATGCTGACGGGCCGTCGGTTCTCGGCACATGAGGTAGCGCGCCTGTCGCACCGCATCGAGCGCGAGGATCTCGGGATCAGCGGCGGATGGCAGGACCAGTACGCGGCCGCGTTCGGCGGCTTCAACTTCCTCGAGTTCTCGCACGCGGACGTCTCCGTGAGCGCGGTGCGGGCCAGCGAGCAGACGCTCGCGGCGCTCAGCCAGCAGTTGTTGTTGTGCTACACGGGGAGTGTCCGCCGGAACGTCGGTCTGATCGATCGCCAGATCCGGCTGCATCGCGAGGGACGCGAAGAGACGATCCTGGGGATGAAGCGCCTCCAGGAGATGGCGTTCGCGATGCGCCACGCCGTCGAGCGGAGCGATGTCGAGGCGCTCGGGTCGTTGCTGGACGAGGCCTTCCTCGCCAAGAAGCAGATGAACCCGTACATCACCGAGCACACGCAGATCGAGGAGATGCTCGGGACCGCCCGCGCGGCGGGCGCGATCGGCGGCAAGATCTGCGGGGCAGGCGGGGGCGGCTACCTCCTCCTCGCGGCCCCGCCTTCGGCGCAGGGAGCGATCCGGGCCGCGCTCGAGCGATCCGGCGGGCAGTTCGCCGCGTTCGCCTTCTCGCCCGATGGGGTCCGAGCGAGGCGCGGGCGCGACGTGTGGGCGCCTTCGGCATGAATCGCAGGTTCGCCCTGGTCGACCGCGACGGAACGATCAACGTCGAGCGGGACCACATCACCGATCCCGGGCAGATCGAACTGATCCCTGGATCCGCGGAGGCGCTCGTGCGCTTGCGCGAGGAGGTCGGGATGGGCATCGTGATCGTGACCAACCAAGCCCACCTCGGCCGCGGCGAGCTCTCACCGGCGGACCTCGACCGGATCCACGAACGATTGCTCGCGCTCTTGGCGGACGAGGGCGCGGCGATCGACGCGATCCTGCACTGTCCCCACGCGCCGGAAGCCGGATGCGCCTGTCGGAAGCCTGCGCCGGGGCTCGCGCTCCAGGCGGCGGACCGATTCGGGTTCGACCCGTCGGCGAGCGTCGTCATCGGTGATCATGCCGCCGACGTCGGCTTGGGCCGGGCCGTCGGCGCCACGACCTTCCTCGTCCTCACGGGACACGGACAGGAAGAACGTGCGTCGGCCGAGTCCCTCGCGGACCACGTCGCCCCCGACCTGGCAGCCGCGGTGGATATCATCGCGGCGCTCGTTCCCCGGGAAGGGTGATGTGGACAGCGACGAAGCGCGCGAGCGCGCCGCCGGCTACCTGACGGAGACCGTCTCGGTCCTGGAGGCGGTCGTGTCGTCCTGTCTCGACGACATCACGGCGGCCGCAGCGCGCCTGACCACCTCGTTCCGACAGGGCGGCGCGTTGCTGATCTGCGGGAACGGTGGGAGCGCGGCGGACGCACAACACCTCGCGACGGAGTTCGTGAGCACCTTGACCCTCGACCATCCACGTCCTCCGATGCGTGCCATCGCATTGACCACGGACACGTCCCTGCTCACGGCGATCGGCAACGACTTCGGCGTCGACGGCATTTTCGCGCGGCAGGTCGAGGCGCTGGGACGGTCCGGAGACGTCCTCCTCGGCATCTCGACGAGCGGCAACTCCGCCAACGTCGTCGCGGCCGCCGAACGCGCTTCCGAGATGGGTCTCGCCGTGCTCGTCCTGACGGGCCGGACGGGCGGGAAGCTCGCGCCGCTCGCCGACATCGCGATCCGGATCCCGTCGGACGTCACGGCCCATATCCAGGAGGCGCACCTCGCGACCGAGCAGTTGCTCGCCCTGCTCGTCGAACGGGCGATCTACCCGGATCCGCTACCCGATATCGGGTAGGTATTTCTCCCTTACCGATCGCGTCGATATCTCGACGTCACCCGCCGATATCCCCCTTCGAAGGGACATCCGGTGAACGAAAGTCCCGGCCAGAACTGGTCTGGCGTTTCCGGACGGAGGGATCTTGGAAATGACACGGAGCACGTCTCTCTCGCTGCGCGTGGTCGGGACGATCGTGGCCGCCGCGATCGTCGTCCTCGGCATGCCAACGCCGCCGGCGTCGGCAGCCCCGGTCGACCACGTCACGATCACCGCGAACACGCCGACGCAGGTCGAGGGCAACAGCGGAACGACCGCGGTGACGTTCGCGATCGCCTACACCGGGAACCCCACTGCCTTCTCGATCGATTGGACGACCGCGGATGGAACAGCGACCGCGGGCAGCGACTACGTGGCGGGGAGCGGCAGCGTGGCTTCAGCGGGATCCCGTCGGATCGGACGAAGACCGCCACCGTCCTGATCAACGGCGACACGGTCGCCGAACCGAACGAGACGTTCACCATCGGCATCTCGCTAACCCTTCCGCTCTCGAACGTCGTGATCGACACCCCCAGCTCAACCCAGACGATCTCCGACGATGACAGTTCGGCCTCGTTCGCGATCGCGGACGTGACCGCGGCCGAGGGGAACGCCGGCAGCTCGACGTTCTCGTTCGCCGTGACGAAGACCGGGTCGACCGGGTTCACGACGAGCGTCAACTTCGCCACGACGGACGGCTCGGCCACGGTCGCCGACGGTGACTTCGCGTCGACCTCGGGGACGCTCAGCTTCCTTCCGGGAGACTCCACGAAGAACGTCGATGTGACCGTGAATGGAGACACGAAGCACGAGACGGGTGAGACCTTCACGGTGGACCTGAGTGGTGCCGTTAACGCCTCGATCACCGACAACCAGGGCGTTGGCACGATCACGAACGACGACCAGGTCCCTGACATCTCGGTGGACGATCAGGTGACCGCCGAAGGCAACAGCCCAGCCACCACCACGATGACCTTCGATGTCACGCTGTCCAACCCGAGCGACCAGACCGTGACGGTCGACTCCGCGACCAACGACGGGACGGCTACCACCGCCGATGGCGACTACGCCGCGGCGACCGGCACGTTCAACCCAGGTCAGACGGTCAAGACCGTGGACGTCACCGTGAACGGGGACGACACCACGGAGCCGGATGAGAGCCTCACGCTCGTCGTGTCGAACGCGTCGAACGCGAACATCCTCGATGGCACGGGGGCGGGCACGATCACGAACGACGACCCGATCCCGGGCGTGAGCATCGACGACCAGTCGATCACCGAAGGGAACGCCGGGACGTCGACGCTCACCTTCAACGTCACGCTGTCGCACGCCAGCTCGGACACGGTTTCGGTCGACTACACGACCAACGGTGGCACGGCCACCACCGCCGACGGCGACTACGCCGCGGCAACGGGAACGGTCACGTTCAACCCCGGGCAGACGGCGCAGACCGTCGACGTCACCGTGAACGGCGACCTGACCCATGAGTCGGACGAGACCTTCACGGTCGACCTGTCCAACGAGACGAACGCGGGGGTCCTGGCCGGTTCAGGCACCGGCACGATCCTCGACGACGATGCCTCACCTACGATCTCGGTCACGGACTGCAGCGTCACGGAGGGCAACGTCGGAGACACGACCTTTCCTTCGACGTCACGCTCTCGGTGGTATCGGCCGGCACCGTCACCGTCGACTACACCACGACGAACGGCTCGGCGACCGTGGCGAACGGCGACTATGACGCCGCCTCCGGCAAGCTCACCTTCGATCCGGGTGAGACCACGAAGACCGTCGACGTGACCGTTCACGGCGACACGACCTACGAGACGAACGAAACGTTGACCCTCGATCTCTCGAACGCGAACGGCGCCACGATCGCGGACGACTCCGGGACCGGCACGATCACGAACGACGACGCCGCTCCGA
>DATAEV010000182.1:0-5509 GCA_036257875.1 Actinomycetota bacterium
CGAGACGGTCGACGGCTCTATCTTCTCGACGACGAAGGCGACTGGCGCGATCACGGTGACGGATCCGATCCGCCTCGGCTCGTACAAGAACGGGGGCGACGGTACAACGGCGTCCTCGACGAGGTCACCTATTCGATCGGCAGCAGCAGCACGAACCAGGCCCCAGTCGTCGACGCCGGCCCCGATCAGACGATCACGCTGCCCTCGAGTGCCAACCTCAACGGCACCGTCACCGACGACGGCTTGCCGAACCCTCCCGGCACGGTCACCACAACCTGGAGCGAGGTGAGCGGCCCGGGCGCCGTCACCTCGGGGATGCAAGCTCCGTCGACACCACGGCTAGCTTCTCCGCGGGAGGTTCCTACGTCCTCAAGCTCCAGGCCTCCGACAGCGTGCTCAGCTCGAGCGACACCGCAACGGTGACGGTGAACCCGGCATCGCAGAACCAGCCGCCCATGGTGAATGCCGGCCCGGACCAGACGGTGATCCTGCCGAACGCCGCGACCCTGTCGGGGACGGCCAGCGACGACGGGCTTCCCAACCCGCCGGGAACCCTCGTCACCACGTGGTCCCAGTTCTCCGGGCCTGGGACCGTGACCTTCGGCGACGCCTCGTCCCTCTCCACGACGGCGAGCTTCTCCCCCTCCGGAACCTACGTGCTGCGACTGACGGCGGACGATTCCGCCCTTCAGAGCAGCGACGACCTCACCGTGACCGTGAACTCGTCATCGCAGAACCTGGTGGGAAACCCGGGGTTCGAGACAGATACCGCCGGGTGGAACACTTCCGGTTCCGACGTAGGGGTCACCTTGACCAGGGTCTCGGGCGGACATTCGGGCGGCTGGTCAGGTCTCGTGGCCAACGGCGGCTCCGGCACCGCTGCGACATGCAAGATCCAGGATGCCCCGAACTGGGTCACGACCACCTCCGCGGGGACCTACACCGGAAGCATGTGGGTTCGCGCCGATAGCCCCGGTGCGACGCTCACGATCAAGCTGCGTGAGTACAAGAGCTCCACCTTGGTTGGGTTGAAGACGGCCTCCATCACGCTCACCACGTCCTGGCAGATGGTTAGCGTCAGCTACGTTCCCGCGATGCCCGGAACGTCCACCCTCGACTTCCTGGGGCTGGTGTCGAACGCCCCCGTGGGGACCTGTTTCTACGCTGACGACATCTCGATCGTCGTGTCCTAGGTGCGCCCTAGGAAGGCGAGAAAGCCTGCAGGGCAAGTGTGGGCGTTATGGCTCTTAACCTGTGGGAGCTCCCCAACGACGGCCCCGTTCATGCAGTCAGCGAGTTCTGAGAAGACACACCCCACCACCGTGGGGTGTTCTCGATACCGCGGCCCCTGACATCTCAGAACTCCCTGAAGAAGGATCCCATCCGTCGTTGCGCGCCCGAGGATGGTGAAGCGGTACTCGCCCAGCCGGCGCTCGCCTGATGGACTTCACCGGAAAGCCGATGAGGGGGTTCGTGCCATCCCTTCCTGGTCACGACGGGGGTCACCCGATGAAGGTGTTCCTCTCTGTTGCTCCTCTGATCGCCGCGGGCGCGAGATCGACCCATCCCGGCCCGTGGTCGAGCTGGAAATCGAGGTTCATCGCGGCGTTGATCAGCGACAGGTGCGTGAAGGCCTGAGGGAAGTTCCCCAGCTGCTCTCCCGTCGGTCCGATCTCCTCGGAGAATAGCCCGACGTGGTTGGCGTATGTCAGCATCTTCTCGAACGTCAGCCGAGCCTCTTCGAGTCGGCCCGAGCGAGCCAGTGCGTCGACGTACCAGAACGTGCAGATCGAGAACGTTCCTTCGGAGCCGGCCAGGCCGTCCGGGGACGCGGCGGGATCGTAGCGGTACACCAGACTGTCCGACACAAGCTCGTCCTTCATCGCATCGAGCGTGGATAGCCACATCGGGTCGGTCGGAGAGACAAAGCCCACGACCGGCATGAGGAGATTCGACGCGTCGAGGACGCTCGAGTCGTAGTGCTGTACGAACGCGCCGCGTTCCTTGTTCCACCCTCGGTCCATGATCTGTCGGTAGATCCGATCGCGTTCCTTCGTCCACCGCGCTATGTCGGCGGGGCGACCGAGCTCGTGAGCCATCCGGATCGACCGGTCCATCGCGACCCAGGACATCAGACGGCCGTAGGTGAAGTTCTTGCGCCCCCCGCGCGTCTCCCAGATCCCCTCCTCTGGCTCGTCCCAGTTGTCGGCGAGCCAATCCATCATCATCGAGATGTCCAGCCATGCCTCGTGACCGAGCGTCCCCCCTTGCCGACTCGCGCTGTACAGGGAATCCATCGCCTCGCCGTAGATGTCGAGCTGCAGCTGATCCGATGCACCGTTCCCAACATGCACAGGCGCCGATCCCCGATATCCCTCGAAGTGATCCAGGGTCTCCTCGTGAAGGTCGGACGATCCGTCGATCCGGTACATGATCTTGAGCGGCCCTGAGCCCTGCCCGGCCCTTTCGCCCACGCGATCCCGCAACCAGCGGAGGAAGGCCAACGCCTCGTCCGTGTAGCCGAGACCGAGCAGCGCGTAAACGGAGAACGACGCGTCGCGCACCCAGGTGAACCGGTAGTCCCAGTTGCGCTCGCCGCCCACCTGCTCGGGCAGGCTCGTCGTTGGAGCGGCTACGAGCGCGCCCGTCGGCGCGTACGTCATCAGCTTGAGAGTCATCGCGGAGCGGCTGATCGCCTCACGCCACCGACCGGTATACGTCGAGCGACCGAGCCAGCCGCGCCAGAACCGGACCGTCTCGTTGAACCGGGAGAGGACGCGCTCCGCGTCGATCGGTGCCGCGACCTCCCTGTCGGCTCCCGATTCGAGGATCGCGCCGCCGACGTCGCCGGCGCGCATCGTCCATCGCGCGCGCACGTCGCTCCCGTCCCGCTGGAGCTCGACCGTGGCGCGCAGTGCGAGGTCCATCTCGTCGGTCTCGAAGATGAAGCCGTCCCCTACCGCACGGAGTCGGTGCTCGGCCCTCCCGTAGTCGAAGCGCGGTTGGCACTCGAGGATGAACGTCATCTGTCCGCGGACGACGCGCAGGACGCGGATGAGCTGGTGACGAACCGAGGCGTGGTGGGGATCGTGGACCGGCATGAAGTCCGCGACCTCGCCGACGCCGTCGGGGGACATGAAGCGCGTGATCAGCACGGCGGTGTCTGGAAAGTACAGTTGCTTGGCGACGTAGTTCGTGCCCTCGGGCGCGATCCGGAACCGCCCGCCGCGATCGGCATCCAACAAAGAAGCGAACACACTCGGTGAGTCGAATCGGGGCAGGCACAGCCAGTCGACGGTTCCTCCCGTGGAGACAAGCGCCGCGGTCTGCAGGTCGCCGATGAGGCCATGCTCGGAGATCAGGGGATAGCTATTCATGCGTCAGCCCTCGCGATCGACGTCTGCCCACGGTCCCGCCCGCTCTCTCGGAGCCAGGAGTGCACCGTACTCCTCTGCCTCTACGGGGTCATGGGTCGCGGCGATCCGGCTCCGTGGTGTAATGCCCCAGGACGTTGAGGGCGGCGGTGACCATTGGAAGAAGTCCCGATCCCGTATTTCCAGTCTGTGACCGCGATCGAACGCGGAGCTGCCGGAGCGCTTCCGCACGCACCCGCGCATCACGGGCCGTTCAGTTGGCTGACATTTCCCGAAGGGATCGATGTGTGAGCCCGGAGATCGAGAGACCGTGTGAATGGGATCTGCTCACGGGCGACCCATGCGATGAGCCGGCCGTCCGGAGCTTCAACGTCGGCAGGGATTGGCCCGAGCGTTCGTACCCCGGATCGCTGGAGACCTTCTGGCTGTGTGAGAAGCACTGCACGGAAGCCACTGCGATACGAGACGGTAAGGAATAGCGCTTCAGGAGGAATCGTCTTCCGGCATGCCGAAGCGATATCCCAGAGGGTAGAGCAAGTGGATGAGCAAGGCCCTGAACCAGGACGGATCGTCAGGCTGATACTCGCCCTCATCGTCATTGCCTTCGTTGTAGCCAGTCCATGAGTACGTGAATGGCTTCCCTTCGTAGGGACGGACAGTCATTTCCAAGCGGTCACGCTCGTCCGCGTCCGGGATGTCTTCGAAGTCCATGGTCCCGCGTAGGAATGCGATACTGCCCAGAGGGCGTCCTTCCCTCGACAGCTCAACTCTCACGCTCAAATACTTGCAGCTTCCCTTCCGATGCGTCAGCAGGAACTTCACCGGGATCCCGCTGATCCTTTTTGGCGTTCTGGGTATCGGGGACCGCGTCTAGGCTCTCCTCAGCGGTCGATCCTTTCTGGATGGGCCCTTCGGCGTTCTTCAGGGTTCTCCCAGTTCATGGTTATCCATCATGGGAAGGCGGCGGTCGGCCTCCGCCTGAGCGGGAACCCGCACGATTGGCATCGCGGTCAGGGTGACCCGTTGGCGGTCACCGCCGGGGAGATGAACGGGGGGAGAACGGACCGCCGAGAGCTCCTCACCGATCCGCGCGCCCCTGTAACCGGACACGTGAAGTCCCGCCTAACCAGGGCCGGACGGCCTTCCATCCCACGTCTCAGGTGCGTGATCATGACATCGAACTTATGATCGTTGCTGTTGTCACACGGGCGGTGATGCCTATGGAGCGATGACGTCGGGATACGCAGTGAGGGAGAACTGGTTCCGGATGTTCCATCGAGGAGGCAGGAACCATGGCTCTATCAGACCGTTTGACCGAGTTGGCGAAGCGGGCGAAAGAAGCAGAGGACCGCTCCCGCGCGGCAGCGAACGAAGCGCGGGAGCAACTGCGGTCGGAGGTCGAAGGGGCTTCGGCATCGGCGCGGAAACAGGCCGACGAGCTCGCGCAGCGCAGCGCGACCGCCCAAGTCAAAGCTTCTGACTGGTGGGGACAGGTCCAGAACGATTGGGCGAAGCACGTCGCCACGGTCCGTGACAACCTCAAGTCCTTCAAGGCGGAACAGGACGCCGATGCGGCGCAACTCGATGCGGATCTCGCCACGGCCGATGCGAATGCCGCGGTCGACTTCGCCTTGAGCGCTGTTGAAGAGGCCGAATACACGGTTCTCGCCGCCACCCTGGCGCAGATGGACGCTGATGCGGCGGCGGCGAAGATGTAGACGACCGTTTAGGCTCATGGCGTGGTGGGCCGGTTCGAGCCGTCTGGCCGATCTCTTCATGGGAGGCGACGTGCCGATGGCCGTCGAACCGCCGCTCTCGTTCTCTATCCGTCACGAGCCGCTCCGCGTGCGGCTTCCCCTCGACGCGATCGGCGGATCGCCGGCGCGACTCGTCCTGACGCCGCGCTCGGCGGCCCGCGCTGTCTGGGATATCGCGCGAGGGAAGCCCGGGGTGACCGAGTGAGCGATCCGCCGGTCGACCGGCCCGTTGCCGGACCTCCCGCCGAGCGACTCGCCCGGCGGCTCGAGACACGCCCGACGCCGCGGCCGACGATCGCCCGGGTGCTGCATGAGCTCGGACGTCTCGACCTCTCGGTCTATCGCGCGATCGCGGCGACGCCAACCCCGACGCTCGAC
>DATAEV010000226.1:0-1883 GCA_036257875.1 Actinomycetota bacterium
CGGGCTCGTCGTGGCGCGGGGTGAGGTCCGCGGGCGGCGCTACGAGCTCACCCCGGCCCCGCTCGCCGACGCGCTGGGGTGGATGGTCGACGTCGGCGCGGGTTGGGACGACCGGCTCGCGCGACTCAAGCGTCAGGTCGAGGCCCGGCGGCGCTAGTCATCCGGGCTCGAGCGCGGCCACCACGCGGCGGCGGATCCCCGTGACGTCCATGCCCAGCTCGCGGTCGTGCTCCTCGGCCGTTCCGTACGACGTGATGAACCGCCGAGGGACGCCCACCGACGCGAAGCGCGACGGCACGTGGCGGAGCGCATCCGCCAGCGCGGGAAGCACGGTCCCCTCGTAGAACGGCTCTACCGCGATCACGAGGGGATCGGGACCGGCGGCGGCCGCGAGCCCGGCCGCGTCGAAGGGGGCGACGCTCGCCGTGTAGAGCACGGACACGTCCAACCCCTCGCAGGCGGCGAGCGTCCGCGTCAGGAGTGGGCCGACGACGATCACGGTCGCGCGCGAGCCCCGGCGGACGACGTCGAGCCGTCCGCGACCGACCTCGAAGGCCACGTCGTTCTGCGCGACGCTCGCCCGCAGGTAGGTGAGCCTGCCGTCCGCGTACGTCTCGCGCAGCAAGCGATCCAGTTCGGAGGCGCACCCCGGAACGAGGACGTCCGTGTTGGGCACGGTGAGCACGACGCCCACATCTCCCGGCGAGTGGTGTGTCCCGCCCTCGGTCCCGTAGTCGTACGGCGCGCCGACGCTCGCCAGCGTGCCGCCGAGACCCTGGTAGCCGAAGTCCACCTTGACCTGCTCGAAGGGGCGCTCGACGAGGAACGGCGCCATCGTGTGCGCGATCGTGTGGAACCCCTCCATCGCGAAACCGGCTGCGACCCCGACGAGGGTCTGCTCCATGATCCCGATGTTGATCACTCGGTTCGGCGCGATCGCGATCGCGCGATCGAACCGATCGACGCTGATCTCGGCGAGCACGACCGCGACGTTCGGATCACGCTCGACCAGGTCGGTCGCCGTCCGCGCGAGCTGGGACCGCATGTCGATCACCATTCGCCCTCCGGGATGTCCGCGACCACGGCGTTCGGCCGGTCGGATGGTCGGTTCGAGAGCGCGTCGAAGAGCTGCTCATGGTCGTGACCGTCCACGACGAGAACGTCCCACCCGAACGAACCGAGCCGCGCCTCCCACGGACCCATCGGGATCGAAGAGCTATGGTTGTCGATCACGAGCAGCGTGAGGTTGGTCAGTTTCAGGTACGGGGCGAGCAGGACCGACTCCCAGTTCGACCCCTCGTTCAGCTCCGCGTCACCGCAGAGCACGACGACGCGCTGCTCGGTCAAGTTCCGCGCCCGGAGCGCCAGCGCGGAACCGACCGCCAGCGCGAGGCCGTGGCCGAGCGAGCCGGTCGACGCCTCGACGCCGGGAACCTGATTCCGATCCGGGTGCGACCCCAGCGGGTTGCCCCACTCGAGGAAGCCGGTCAGCAGGTCTTCCGGGAAGAACCCCTTGGCGGCGAGCACCGCGTAATAGGCGCTCGGTCCGTGACCCTTGCTGAGGATGAACCGGTCGCGAGCCTCGTCCTTCGGAGCGCTCGGATCGACCCGGAGCACCCGGTCGTACAGCACCCAGAGCGCGTCGAGCGTCGACGTGCTGCTCTCGTCGTGCTTCTCGTCGCCGGTCGCGAGCGCCATGAGCTCGCGGACGTGATCGAGGCCGGTCCGCGTCGTCATCGCCGGGGACCGTACAACGCACGCTGGCGGTCAGCGCGCGTGGACAGGGCGCCTCAGTAGGTGTAGATCGCGGCGACGTTGGCGCCGCGCTGGGTGACGCGATCGATCCGCGCCCACGGGAAGAGGATGCGGACCTGGTCGTCCGC
>DATAEV010000231.1:0-15112 GCA_036257875.1 Actinomycetota bacterium
CTCGAGGGTGGGTTCGTGGCTCCGGAGACGACCTTCGGACGGATGCCGAGCTTCAGCGTGATGGGCGACGGGACGATCATCGAGCCTGGCGCCCAGGACGAGATCTATCCCGGGCAGGCGCTCCCCCCGCTGCTCGTTCGCACGATCTCCGAGGACGGGATCCAGGCGATCCTCGGCGCAGCCATCGAGGCGGGTCTCGATCACGACGAGACCCTCGGCGACCTGGGCAGCGTCGGCGTGTCCGACATGCCGACGACCGTGTTCACCCTCTCCGCGAACGGGGAGACCCATCGGGTCGAGGCCTACGCGCTCGGGATGCCCGGCGACGAACGCCCGGAGGGCATGTCACAGGGGACGTGGGCCGCGCGGCAGGCGCTGTCCTCCTTCGCGGAGCGGCTCGGACGGCTACCGGGCTGGCTGCCCGAGGGATCGATCGGCGCCGAGGCTCCCTACGATGCCCCGGGCGCAGCGCTGCTCGTCCGCGCATACCGAGGTGATCCCGGTCTCACCCAGGACCCCGTCGCGTGGCCGCTCGGAACCGGGCTGGCCGGGTTCGGTTCGGCCGATCCGTCCGGCCTGGACGCACGCTGTGGGACGGTCACGGGAAGCGACTGGGCGACCCTTCTGCCCCCGGCGCAGGATGCGAACACCCTAACCCCCTGGACGAGCGACGGCAGGCGGTACGGGATCTCCTTCCGGCCGTTGCTCCCCGACCAGCACGACTGCTGATCAGGGCCGCCGCGAGCGGGCACGGATGTCCTGTCACGCAACGAGGTGAACGTTTGATCATCCTCAAGGATCCGGCGCGCGCCGCCGATGGTTGACTACCCAAACCCCCCGGAGTGCCGTGACCCATCCCGACGACGCTCAACCGGATGCCAACCCGGTCGGCCCTGGCTTCCTCGCGCCCGATCGCGAAACTCGGACGGCGGGCGGCTCATCCGATCTCGGATCACGTTACCGGGCGCTGATCGACCATCTGCCGGCCGTGCTGTACATCGATGGCGTCGCGGCGGGGACGGCGGTCCTCGACGTGAGCCCCCGGATCCACGATCTGTTGGGGATCGAGCCCGCCGAATGGGTCGAGACCTACGACCGATGGCACGAACGTGTCCACCCCGACGACCGAGAGCGCGTCGTGGCCGCGTGCGATCGCGCGATCGCGACCGGCGAGCCGTTCCGCGTGCAGTACCGCGGACTCCACCGGAGTGGCGCCGTCGTGTGGATCCGAGACGAAGCGGTCCTGATCCGCGATGCGTCCGGCGTTCCCCAGTACTGGCTCGGCATCATGATGGACCAGTCCGAGCTGATCCAGGCGCAGGTCGGCCTGCGCGACGCTCGGTCGAAGTTCGGCGCTCTGGTCGAGCAGATCCCCGCGATCGTCTACATCGACGTCGCGGACGAGTCGATGTCCTCCACCTACGTCAGCCCGCAGATCGAGGACATCCTGGGCGTCACGCCCCAGGCCTACCTCGACGACCCCGACCTCTGGAGCTCGATGCTGCATCCGGACGACCGAGCCCGTGCGATCGAGACCTATACGACCGGTCGCGAGACGGGCGAGCCGTTCACGATGGAGTACCGACTGATCGCGCCCGACGGGCGGGTGGTCTGGTTCCAAGACAGCGCGCTCGTGTTGAAGGACGCCGACGGCCGACCGTCCCTGATCCAAGGGGTGATGCTCGACGTCACCGAGCGCAAGCAAGCGGAGGCCCGCCTGGCCTTCTTGGCATATCACGACAGCCTGACGTCGCTCCCCAACAAGGCGATGTTCGACGAGCTGCTGGAGCTCGCGCTCGCGCGGGCCGACCGGCAGGGACACGGCGTCGCGGTCCTCACGCTCGACGTCGACAACTTCAAGCTCGTGAACGACTCCCTCGGTCACGAGGCCGGGGACCGACTGATCGCGGCGCTCGCGGAGCGGCTCCGCGGAGCCACCCGGGAGACGGACCTCGTCGCTCGTCAGGGTGGCGACGAGTTCCTGCTCTTGCTGGCCGACATCGACCCCACGTCGGGACCGACCGGGACGGACGGTGTCACGATGGCCGCGATCCAGGTGGCCGATCGCGTGGAGCACCTGTTGGAGTCACCCTTCGAGCTGGACGGCACCGAGCTCTACGCCTCGGTGTCGATCGGGGTCAGCCTCTACCCGGCCGATGCCGCCGATGCCGGTGGCCTCCTTCGGAACGCAGATGCAGCGATGTTCCGCGCCAAGCAGTCGGGCCCGGGCGGATACGTGATGCATCACGCTGACGACTCGGACGCTCGCAGCAAGCTGTCGCTGTCGACCCGGCTCCGCAAGGCGGTCGATCAGCAGAGCTGGACCCTCCACTACCAGCCGTTGATCGAGCTCGGGACGGGCGACATGTACGGCGTCGAGGCGCTGATCCGCTGGCCGGATCCTAACGGCGGCATGGTCGCGCCGGGAGAGTTCATCCCGCTCGCCGAGGAGATGGGCTTGATCGACGCGATCGGCGGATGGGTGGTCGAGGAGATCGGCCGCCAGGACGCGATCTGGCGAGCCGAGGGCATCGAGCTGGAGGTCGGATTCAACCTCTCCCCCCGGCAGCTGTGGCAGGACGACCCCGTCGGTCGGATCGCACGGCAGATCCGGGCCGCCGGGATGGATCCGTCGCGGGTGACCGTCGAGATCACGGAATCCACCGCGATGAACGACCCCGATCACACGCTGGACGTCCTGCACGGCTTCAAGGACGAGGGGCTTCGGCTGGCGATCGACGATTTCGGGACCGGCTACTCGTCGCTCTCGCGACTTCGCTACATGCCCGTCGACGTGCTCAAGATCGATCGGACCTTCGTCCGGGAGGTCAACTCGGACCCCCAGAGCGCGAGCATGGTCTCGGCGATCATCGCGCTCGCGAACAACCTCGGGATGGAGCCGCTCGCTGAGGGGATCGAGACCGAGGACGAGTGGCGGTTCCTGGCCGACCGGGGGTGCCCGTTCGGGCAAGGTTTCTATTTCTCGCGCCCCATCCCGGCCGAGCAGATCACCGCGATGCACCGCAGGGCCGGCTTGCACGTGATCGAGGGCGGGCTCGCGATCTGAGACCGGTCACGTTCGCTTCGGCGGACGGAAGGCGCTGCGCCTCCCCTTCGGACCACCTTTGAACACGGTTCGGGGCGGGACGACCTTCATCCCCTCGAGCTCGAACTCCGCGTGGAGATCCAGACGAGCGGCCATGCGCGAGATGTCCCCTTGTTGCTGTGGCGTCACGAACGTGACGCTGGTCCCCGCCCGGCCGGCCCGCGCCGTCCGCCCCACGCGGTGGACGTACGACTTATCGTCCAGCGGCGCGTCGTAGTTCACGACGAGCGTGATGTCGTCCAGGTCGAGCCCCCGGGCCGCCACGTCCGTGGCGATCAACACGCCCACGTGACCGTCGGCGAACCGCTTGAGCGAGCGATCGCGAGCTTCCTGCCGCATGTCGCCGTGGAGCGCCAGCGCCGGCACGCCTTCCGCTTTCAACCGTCGTGCCAGGTCGTCGACGGCTCGCTTCGTGTTGACGAACACGAGCGTGAGCCCACCCTCCGCCGTCGCGAGCTCGGTGAGCTTCGCGAGCTTGGCGTGCGGCGGCACGGAGATGAAGCGATGATCCGCCTCCTCGACGACGGCGCGGTCGTATCCGGCCACCTCGTGGAGCACGGGGTTGCGCGTGTACACCTCGGCGATCCGGCCCACGGCCCCGTCGAGGGTCGCGGAGAAGAACATGGTCTGCCGGTCCTTCGGCAGGCGGCGGACGATCCGGTCGACCTGCGGTTGGAAGCCCATATCCAGCATCCGGTCCGCCTCGTCCAGGACGAGCACGCTGATGCCGTCGAGCCGGACGAGCCCCCGCGTGGCCAGATCGTCCAAGCGGCCCGGCGTCGCGATCAACACGTGCGACCGCTCCACGCCGCGCGCCTGCTCACGGACGTGCGTCCCGCCGTAGACCGCCTGCACGCGAAGACCCTTCGCGGCGGCGACGACTTCGAAGTCCTCGCGCACCTGTTGGGCGAGCTCGCGGGTCGGGACCAGGACGAGCGCCGCGGGCAACGGCTGCGCGTCGGGGTCCAGGCGCTCGGCGATCGGGATCGCGAACCCCAGCGTCTTCCCCGAGCCGGTCTTGGAGCGCGCGAGGGTGTCTCGCCCGGCGCGCGCGTCCTCCCACACCATCGATTGGATCGGGAACGGCGCCAGGATCCCGCGACTGGCGAGCGCTTGCACGACCTCCTCGGAAACACCCAGGTCGCGGAAGCCCAGCGATTCGCTGCTCACACGAAGAGGCTACCGCGGCCGTTGCAGCCCGAGCCTCAACGGTCAACGGCGGTAGGCTCCCTGCGTTCGACGCCGATAGGAGGAGCGATGGAAGATCGCGCTCAGCTCTGGAACGGGTTCGCCGCGCAGATCGCCGTCGACAGCCTGCGGGCCACGACCGCGGCGGGTTCCGGTCACCCGACCTCATCGATGTCCTGCGCGCACCTGCTGGCCGTCCTGTTCGCCGATCACCTCCGGTTCGACGTCAAAGACCCCGACTACCCCTCGAACGATCGGTTCATCCTGTCGAAGGGCCACGCCGCGCCCGGTCTGTATGCGACCCTGAAAGGGATCGGCGCGTTCGGCGACGATGAGCTCCTGACCCTCCGCAAGCAGGGCTCGCCCCTGCAAGGTCATCCGGCCCCGATCCCCGAACTGCCGTGGGTCGACGTGGCGACCGGCTCCCTAGGCCAGGGCCTCGCGATCGGGCTCGGGATGGCGGTGTCGATGCGGCTCGACGGCAGCGACGCCCGGGTCTGGGTCCTCCTGGGTGACTCCGAGATGGCGGAGGGATCGGTCTGGGAGGCGATGGAGGCGATCGCGTTCCACGGCGCGAGCAACGTTACGGCGATCCTCGACCTCAACCGCCTCGGGCAGCGCGGTCCGACGATGCACGGGTGGGCCGGAGACGTGTTCCGGCGCCGCGCCGAGGCGTTCGGCTGGAACGCCGCGGAGATCGACGGACACGACGTCGCCGAGATCGACCGTGCCTACCGCGACGCGATCGACGACGACCATCCCACCTTCATCGTCGCTCGGACGGAGAAGGGGCACGGCGTCTCCTTCCTCGCCAACCAAGAGGGGTGGCACGGGAAGGCCGTGCCAGCCGATCAGCTCGACGATGCGATCGATCAGCTCGGCGGGCGGAGCGACCTCCGCGTCACGCCGCCGTCGCCCCCGGAGTTCCGCCCGACGGAGGTCGTTCGGGATGCGGGGTCGGAGGCTGCGCCGGTGTACGACGGACCGATCGCGACGCGCAAGGCGTTCGGCGACACGCTCGCTTGGCTCGCCGGCCGTTGGCCCGACCTGGTCGTCCTCGACGGTGAGGTCGGCAACTCGACCTATACGGACGAGGTCGAGGCCGTGGCGCCCGAGCGGTTCCTGGAGCTCTACATCGCCGAGGGATGCATGCTCGGCACGGCGACCGGTCTGCAGGCGCTCGGGAAGACCGCCTTCGCGGCAACCTTCGGGGCGTTCTGGACCCGCGCGGCGGACCACATCCGGATGGGCGCGATCAGCCGAGCAGACCTCCGGCTCTGCGGATCGCACGCCGGGATCTCGATCGGTGAGGACGGCCCCTCGCAGATGGCGCTCGAGGACCTCGCCTTCTTCCGGGCCATCAACGGCTCAACGGTCCTCTACCCGGCGGACGGTCACAGCACCGTGCACCTGGTGACGTCGATGAGCGATCTCCCGGGGATCTCCTACATGCGAACGACCCGGGAAGCCACCCCCAACCTCTACCCGCACGACGAGGAGTTCCCGGTCGGTGGATCGAAGACGCTGTCGGCCACCGACCACGATGTCGTGACGCTGATCGGCGCCGGCATCACCGTCCACACCTGTCTGGCGGCGCACGACGTCCTCGGCGGCGAGGGCATCTCCGCGCGCGTGCTCGACTGCTACAGCGTGAAGCCGATCGACACAGAGACGATCCGGACGGCCCTCGAGGACACAGAGCTGATCGTCGTGGTCGAGGATCACCGGATCGAAGGCGGGCTCGGCGACGCCGTCCTCGATGCGGTCGCTGCGACCGGACCGCTCCAGGGGAGGATCGTGAAACTGGCGGTCACCGACCTGCCGGGCTCTGCCACGCCCGAGGAGCTGCGTGCGTGGGCGGGCATCGACGCCGACGGGATCGCTCGATCGGTCCGCGCCGCGTTGTCGGGCTAGGGCTCGGGCGCAGGCGGCTACGCCGAGCGAAGGGCGGCGGCGGTCGGGATGCCGCCCAGGGCGAGGGCGATGATCTCCTCCGGCGGAACGGGCCGTGAGAAGTAGAAGCCCTGGCCGAGCTTGCAGCCTCGCTCCCGCAGGAACCCGAGTTCCTCCAGCGTCTCGATCCCCTCGGCGAGGGTCACGATGTCGAGCCCGTCCGCGAGCTCCAGGAACGCGCTGACGATCGAGCGAGCCTGCCGATCGTCGTGGACGCCGCTCACGAACGACCGGTCGATCTTCAGCACCTTCACCGGCATGTCGCGGAGCCGCGAGAGCGATGAGTACCCGGTCCCGAAATCGTCGATCGCGATCGCGAACCCGGCGTCGTGAAGCTCGCGGAGGATCGCCTGCGCGCGGTCGGGATCGATCATCGCGGAGGACTCGGTGACCTCCACGAGGACCTTCGACGGATCCACGCCACCCGCGCGGAACTCGCGCTGGATCCGCATCGCGAGGTCCGGCTGCCAGAACTGGCGCGGGGACAGGTTGAACCCAACCTCGAGGTCGATGTCCAGCTCCCGCCACGCCTGGACCTGGTACGTGAGCTCCCGCACGACCCAATCGCCGATCTGCTCGATCAGCCCGAGCTCCTCGGCGAGCGGGATGAAGTCGTTCGGAGGAACCATCGTCCCGTCTGGCTCGACCCATCGGATCAGCGCCTCGACCCCCAGCATCCGTCCGCTGTCGAGGTCGACCACCGGCTGGTAGTGCAGTACCCATCGTTGCAACTCGACGGCCTTGCGGAGCCGGGTGACGAACGCCAGCTTCGCCGAGGAGTCGAGTGCGCTCCGGGGAGCCAGGACGAATCCCGACCGACCGCTGCGCTTGGCCTCGTACATCGCCGTCTCGGCGTTCCGCAGCAGGGTTCCCGTGTCGGCGGCGTCGTTGGGGAACAGACTGATGCCGATGCTCGCTGCGACGTAGACCTCGGTGCCGTCGACGCGGAAGGGCGCAGCCAACGAGTCCTGGATACGTTGCGCGACGACCTGCGCCCGCATGACGGCGCTGTCGATCGCGCCGTCATCGCGGTCGAGGTCGGCGAGCAAAAGGAGGAACTGGTCGCCGCCTCGGCGTGCGACCAGATCCGTCTCACGCGTCGCGTCGCGCAGCCGGTCGGCGACCGCCGACAGGAGCGCGTCGCCGGCCTGGTGCCCGAGCGAATCGTTCACGAGCCGGAACTCGTTGAGATCGACGCTCAGGACCGCGACCGACCCATCGTGGCGTCTCGCCCGCCCGACCGAGAGCTCGAGCAGCTCCTCGAACATCGCGCGTGAGGGCAAGCCGGTCAGCTCGTCGTGGTACGCCTGGAAGGCGCCCAGCTCCTCGGTGCGCTTGCGGTCCGAGATGTCCATGATCACGCCGTGCGAGTACCGGGGCATGCCTCGCTCGTCCCGGACCATCATCGCCTCGTCGTGCACCCAGACCACGTGACCGTCCTTGGCGAACAGCCGGTACTCCAGACGGAAGGGCTCGCCCGTCTCGTTGTGGCGAGCGTTCTCCGCCAGGGCCCGCGACCGGTCGTCGGGATGGAGCAAACGAGGCCACATCTCCGGGTCCGCGATCCATTCCTCCGGGGTGTAGCCGAGGAGCTGGGTCACCTGGGGACTCATGAAGATCGTGGGAGCGCTCTCCTCGATCCCGTCGATGTAGGTGATCGCGGGGCCGCGCTCGATCATCGAGCGATAGAGGTCCTCCCGCAGCCGCGCATCCTCGTCCGCGCGCTGCCGGGTCGCGGAAGCCGAGAGCGACGCGGCGACGGCACGGACCACGTCGCCGTGGGATCGCTGGAGCGGCCGCTCCGAGCAGAGATCGATGCCCACGAACCCCCACCACTCGCCGCCGACGAGGACGGGCACCTGCCACGTCACGACGGTGCCCTCGGCCTCCAGGGCACGCCGGGCGGCGTCTTCGAACTCACGGACGGATCCGTTGATCTCGCGGGCGTCGCTCATCACGTCGATCCACCGCTGGAAGTCCGGGAAGTACGGATGCAGATGGTTCTTCGGGTCCGCGAAGAGCGGGCGGATGTCGGGCGCGTCCCACTCGCCCCGCAGATCCATCCACAATCGGCCGTCGGGTCCTCGCAGGTTCTGGAAGACGTAGCAGCGATCGACGCGCAGCGCGATGCCCACGGCCGCAAGCGCCGCATCCAGCTCGGTCTGCCAATCGCCTCCGGCCAGACGGCCGAGGAGGCCGGCGACGGGCGCGACCGGGCCGCCCCCGTTCGTCTGGGCCCCGCTCACGGAGGAACCATCGGCAGGGCCCTTCGGGGGCTGAAGGTCGTCCCCCGGCGGGTCCCTTCGGGTCGCCTGCTACCCTTTCGCGAGCATGTCCGACTACAAGGAAGTCCTCCACGAGCGGCTGTACGTGCGGGTCCCGGGCACCGACAAGCTCCGGAAGACTGCGGCGGCGCGGCTGCAGCACCTCCTGGCCAACGGATGGCGCGAGACCGAGCGGAACCTGACCGCCGACTACCTCAAGATCCGCTTCGAGCGGACGGGCCATGCGCCGATGAAGGCTCGCCTGCCGAAGAAGGGCCCGGAGATCCGGGATCAGCGCCGGCCGCGGCGCGACGGCCAGAACTTCGGCGGTCGCGGGCGTCGCTGACGCGCCCTCACTCCCGACCGAAGATCCTTCGGTTTCTCGGGGTGTTCACCGGATGTTCGCCGGGTATCATCGGTTGTTCACGCTGAACGTCCCTTCAGACCGCGATATGCCTCACCCGCGGGAGGGCGATCCTCGAGGGGGGTGACCGAAGTGACCGTCGAGTTCCAACCGCAGCCGTCGAACGTTCGACCCAGCCATCGCGAGCCCCACGCCCACGCTTCGACGCAGCCCTTCCGGTATCCGCTTGAGCGTCCGTTCGTCGAGCCGGACTGGACCAGGCTCCCGGGCTACCGGGACGTCACGGCCGAGCAATGGGAGTCCGCCCAGTGGCAGCGGGCGCACTCGGTGAAGAACCTCAAGGAGTTCAAAGAGGCCATCGGCGACCACCTCGACGACGAGCTGCTCGGCGACATCGAACGCGACCAGCAGGAGCGCGCGACGATGTCCATGCTGATCCCCCCGCAGATGATCAACACGATGCGGGAGGAGGATCTTCGATCCGACCCCGTGCGTCGCTACATGGCCCCCGGCTACAGCGAACGCGAGCCGGTGTGGCCGAGCCACCCGATGGCTTCACGCGACTCGCTGCATGAGGCCGACATGTGGGCCGTCGAGGGGCTCACCCATCGCTACCCCACCAAGGTCCTCGCCGAGCTCATCCCCACGTGCCCGCAGTACTGCGGTCACTGCACCAGGATGGACCTCGTCGGCAACGACACGCTGCAGGTCCTGAAGTACAAGTTCGAGATGAAGCAGAACGACCGCTGGGGCGCGATGCTCGATTACCTCCGCACGACGCCGCAGGTCCGTGACGTCGTGGTGTCCGGTGGCGACATGGCGAACGTCCCGGCGAAGCGCCTCCAGGCGTGGCTGTTCGACCTGATGGACATCGAGAGCATCCGGGACATCCGGATCGCCACGAAGGGTCTGATGGGCATCCCGCAGCACTTCTTGCAGGACGACGTCCTCGCGGCGTACGAGGCGGTCGCGACGCGTGCCCGGGAGCGCGACGTCGACATCGCCTTCCACACGCACGTCAACGCCGCCCAGCAGGTGACGCCGCTCGTCGGGAAGGCCGTTCGCGCACTGCTCGACATGGGGTACCGCGATGTTCGGAACCAGGGGGTCTTGCTGCGTGGCGTTAACACCACACCGGCGCAGCTGCTCGAGCTCTGCTTCACGCTGCTGGACTACGGCAAGATCCTTCCCTACTACTTCTACATGTGCGACATGATCCCGAACGCCGAGCACTGGCGGCTCGCGGTCCGTGAGGCGCAGGAGCTCCAGCATTCGATCATCGGGTACCTGCCCGGGTTCGCCACCCCGCGCTTCGTCTGCGACGTCCCGTTCGTCGGCAAGCGTTGGGTACACATGACCGATGACTACGATCACACGCGCGGCATCTCGTACTGGCGGAAGAACTACCGCACGGGGATCGAAGCCGACGACCCAGAGGCGCTCACGCGCCGGTACCACTATTACGATCCCATCTACACGTTGGGCGATGAGGGACAGCAGTGGTGGCGTGCGAAGATCGCCGCGGGCGTGGACGAGCTCCTGAGCGAGTTCCGGCTGGAACAGGGCATCACCGTCGACGCCTGATCCCCGCCAGGCTCAGGACCCCCAGGACCGCGACGGCGATCACCACGACCGCAACGACCGCGACGTTCGAACCCGACGAGGCCGGCGTCGCCGAGGGGACCCCGCTTCCGGTCGGCGATGAGGTCGGTGGTGACGCGGCCGCCATCCGCAACGTGGGGACCCCGTCGCCCAGCAGATCGCACCGGCCTCCGTCCCGCACCACCACGCTCCATCGCAGACGCGTCAGATCGACCTTGCCGTATTGATCCTCCCCGAGCAGCAACCTGCCCGGAACCTGGATCGTGAGGGTGCGTCCGTCCACGATCGGCGGGTTGAACGGCGCCGATCCGCCTTCGGGCAGGAACAAGAGCGCGAGCGGCGCGTCCTTCGCCGTCGCGTCGAACCGGACGATCCGGTTGACGTGCCGGTAGTCGTCGAAGGAGAGCGCCGGGATCGTTGGGTCGTGGACCAGGATGTCCACCCGGAACGCCGGTTCCTCAGGGTCGGGGACGGCGAGCGGGCGGGCGAATGAAAGCCGCCAGACGGCGGAGGAGCCCTCTTCCCCGAGCCAGCCGACCGCGCCGACGAGATCGGGCGGATGGCCGCTCCCCGTAACCCCCGTGCATCCAACCGCATCGCTCTGGGGATCGGCCGCCGCGATCATCAAAGGGGCCACGGCCAGGAGCGCGACGGCAACGAACCGCCGGTTCACGACGACGGGCAGGTGCGCTCTTGGAGATCGGGGGTGCCGAGTCGCGGCGGGCGGGAGAAATCGAAGGCGCCGGCGAGGGGCGACGCCTGGGCATCGCGATCGGTCAGCGGCTTGAGCCCATGAAGATCCTCGACGAAGCGCAACACCGAGGAGAACTCGTAAACGGTGGAGTCGATCGAGCCGCCGGCCGGGTTCTCGCCGGGGCGCGTGTACGGGGAGATGACCAGCGCGGGCGTGCGCGGACCGAGGCCCATGATGTCGTAGTGGGGCGGCTTCACGTGGTCGTAGAACCCGCCGAAGTCGTCCCACACGATCACGATGGCCGTGCTTGGCCACGCATCGCTCTGGAAGATCGCGTTCAGGTACTGGACGGTCCAGTTCTCACCCTCGCAGATGTTGACGCCCGCGCCCGGATGCTCGTTCGGATTCCCCTCGGGAGGGATCAACCAGGACACGGCCGGGAGCGAGTCGTTCTGAAGATCCTGCAGGATCGTGTCCGGCGGTTGCACCTTGCTCCAGAGCGGACCGTTCCGGATGTGGCGGATCGCCTGGAGCGCGTTCATCCACACATCGGGGTTCGCGTAATACTTCCACGTGATGCCGGCCCGCTCGAGCTCGTCGGGGAGGGTCTTGATGTTCACGCACGTGCGGGTGTCGACCCAGTACTGCGCGATCTTGAACAGGCTCGAAGGATCGTCGTCCCGGTGATCCTCCAGATCCATGATGGTGTTGATGTCGTTCTGCGAGAGCTTCTCGATCGGGAACCGCTTCGTGTATTCCGTCGGATCGTCGCAGTAGTTGCCGGGATGATCGGTCGTCGACTTGTTGTCGACGATCCCGTACGACTGTGCCGCGACCGTGTACAGGTGCTCGGGGAACGTCGGTCCGAACATCGATGTGAAGAAGTGGTCCGCCAGCACGAAGCGATCGCCCAGAGCCCAGTACACCGGCAACGTGCTCCGGTCGAACTGCGTGTACCCCGTGAGATCGTCACCCAGCGTCACGCAGTTGAACCCATCCATCTTGCCGCCGTCGATCGAGATCAACCCGGGATCGAACGCGTGTCCGAGGTCGTGGGGGTAGACGTACGGCGCCGGGGTGAGCGGGACGGTCGGTCCCGGCGCCAGGTTGTTGTCGCATTGCAGCGTCTTGCCGACGGTCGCGCCGTCGGCGCCCGGATATTTCCCGAAGTAGTTGTCGAACGAATGGTTCTCCTTGACCAGGAAGATCACGTGTTTGATCGGGCTGTCGGGGCCCACCTGCGCCGGGGTTGGACTCGAAGGGCCCGGGCTCGCGGTCGTCGGCGAACGGCTCTTCCGCGCGCTCGTTGCGCCACCGCTCGAAGGCCAGAACTGCCAGGCGGCGACGAGGAACGCAACCACGAACACGGCTGCACTTGCCCGACGCCAGGCGAGCTGTCGACGCGTTGGACCGCGCGGCGATGCAGGCCGGAGGTACGGGCCGGGTGCCTGCCGCATCGCGCGGAGTCTACCGGCCGCCTTCCGGCACAGCGAGGGAATCGGTTAGCCGTTCCAAGCGATCGAGGATCGCGCGCTCCCGTGGATCCGAGGCCAGGTTCCGGAGCTGCAGCGGATCATCGGCGTTGCGGTAGAGCTCCTCGGTTCCGTCGGCGTTCCGAACGTAGGTGTAGGCCGCCGTCCGGACGCCGGACCACGCCGGCACCTTCTCGTCTCCACCCCAGTCGAGCCAGACCCCCGGTCGTTCCGCGATGGGCCGGCCTTCCAACGCCGGCACCAGGCTGATGCCGTCCTGGGGGAGCTCCGGCCGCACCTGCGCGAGCTCGGAGATCGTCGAGGCGAGATCGACGTTCGCGACGAGGGTCGGGTCGGTCCGAGCGACCGACCACGGTGCCCGGATCGCGAACGGGAGCCCGATCGACGGCTCGTACGGATAGCGCTTGCCCTCCAGACGATGCAGTCCGAACTCGTATCCGTTGTCGGTGAGGAACACGATCACGGTCCGATCGAGCTCGCCTCGGGCGGCGACCGCGTCGACCAGCGAGCGGATCGCGTCATCCACCGATCGAAGCATCGCCCGTTCGCGGAGATCGAACTGGCGGAACGCCTCCATCTGCGCGCCCGTCAGCGGCGGGCGCGAGGTGACGTACCCCGGCTTGCCCCGCACATCGTTCAGCTGGGCGAGCGACGGCATCGGTGGGGAAACGCCCGCCGATGCGTCGCGGTAGCGGTCCGCCGGGATCCACGGCGTGTGCGGCGCGTTCGGCGCGAAATAGAGGAACCAGGGACGATCGGTCGGCGCACCGCTCACGAACGCATCGGCAGCAGCGGCGAGGACGTCGGTGGCATAGGCGGAGGAGGTCGCGCCGAAGTGCCGAACGTACCCGCCGTCGACGACGTCGTAGTCGTAGTACGACGTCGACTCGTTGGCGTTCTCCTTCGCGAACCAGCGATCCCAGCCGGGGGGAACGAACGGCGCGCGACCCCATGGGTAGAAGTTGAGGTACTTCCCCACCAACGCGGTCGTGTACCCGGCTCGGTGCAGCCACACGGGGAGCGTGTTGGTGTCGTCGAGCGAGGGGCCGCCTCCGTTGTCTCGGACGTGCGTTCGCGTGTCGAACTGACCGGTGAGGATCGTCGCGCGGGACGGACAGCAGAGCGGGGTCGACGCGATCGCGTTCGGGAACCACACCCAATGGCCGTTCGGGTCCTGGAGCTGAGACTGGAGCCACGGCATGGCCGGTGGCTCCGTCGGCAACGTATCGAGGGTCTGGTCGTCCGTCAGGACGACCAGGATGTTCGGGCGAGGGTCGGGGGCGGGCGCCCGCTCGCGGGCGCCCGCCCCCGCGGCGACCGTGAGCGTTCCGAGCGCCAGCGCGAGGGCCAGCGCGCGTCTCAGGAGTGCTCCTTCCGCACCTTCCAGATGTGCTCGCCCGGGAAGTCGCGGAGCCAATCGACCGGCGCGAACTCGTCGTAGGTCGTCTCGACCTCCGAGCCGGGCCGGAGTTCGATCAGATCTTCGATCACGAAGCCCGACGACCGGAACAACCGTATCCATGCTCCATAGGTGAGCTGCCACTCGACCCCGGGATCGGTCTCGGACCACACCATGCGTCCCATCCCGAAGTACGGCCGAAGGAGCTCGCGCCCGGGTGGCTCCTCCTCGGGTGGCCAACACATCCAGATGATCGGGGTGGACATGTTGAACACGAGCCGCCCCCCTGGACGCAGGACGCGCGAGGCCTCGGGCACGGTCACGTGCGGATCCGCGAACGTCATGGCGCCGTGGTCGCAGAAGAGCAGGTCGAAGCTGGCATCGGCGAACGGGAGTTCCTCCGCGCTCCCCCGGACCAGCGGGAACCGGATGCCGGTCTCCTCGAAGTTCGGACCGGCGGCTCGGAGCTGGTTCGCGCTGAAGTCCAAGCCCGTCACGCGAGCGCCGCGCATCGCGACCTTGATGCCGAACTGGCAGGCGCCACAACCGAGCTCCAGCGCGCGAAGACCCGAAACGTTCCCCAGCGCCCGGATCTCATCCTCGGGGAGGTTGCTGACGCCCCAGGCAAGTATGTCCCATCGGTTCAGGTCCGGTCGATGGCGCTGCTGGTAGGCCTCGCTATCTGCTTCCCACGAATCGAGGTTCGTGCGGACGTCCTCCCGGCTCATCCGTCCAGCCGCCCGCCATCGCGGCCGTGATCGTCTGCGACGATTCCGGCCGCGATCGACAGCGCGATCTCGTCCGCGCTGCGACCGCCGATGTCGAGCCCGACCGGCGCGTGGACGCGAGCGACCTCTTCCTCCGAGAGACCGAGTGCTCGGAGCGCGTCGAGGTGGCGGACGACATGACGGCGCGAGCTCATCATCCCGACGAACCGAGCGGGTGATCGCGCGGCGGCGGCGAGCACCGTCGCCGCGTACGGCGCGTCGTGATCCGTCAGGACGACGACGTCGTTCGTTCCGAGCTCCAGCTCGTCGATCGCCCCGACG